>CANNIJ010000043.1 GCA_947505025.1 Legionellaceae bacterium
AGCCGGGCCGCGTGTTTTGGAGCATATGGTTGATTGTGTTTTATATTTTGAAGGTCAAAGCGACAGCAGATTTCGTGTAATTCGTGCGATTAAAAATCGTTTTGGTGCGGTAAATGAATTGGGTGTATTTGCAATGACGGATCGTGGATTAAAGGAAGTATCTAATCCGTCAGCAATCTTTTTATCACGTCAACCTGATCCGATGCCGGGCAGTGCAGTCATGGTTACTTGGGAAGGCTCTAGGCCGATGCTGGTCGAGGTTCAAGCTTTGGTGGATCAGGCGCATGGACAACCACGGCGGGTGATATCAGGTTTGGATTCACAGCGATTAGCTATTCTATTGGCCGTGCTACACCGGCATTCCGGGGTTGCAACTTATGACCAAGATGTATTTGTAAATGTGGTCGGGGGTGTGAAAGTCAGTGAGACTGGCAGTGATTTAGCCTTATTGTCTGCAATTGTATCTAGCCTGCGCAACAGAGTGTTTGATCCTGAAACTATTGTTTTTGGAGAAATTGGTTTGGCCGGTGAAATTCGTCCGGTGCAAAGTGGCCAGGAAAGATTAAAAGAAGCACAGAAGCACGGATTTAAACGCGCAATTTTGCCGCATGCAAATGCACCAAAACACGCAATAAATGGAATGGAAGTTGATGCAGTAAAACATGTTAACGATGTTTTATCTAAGATATGATCACGCCTTAAAATTTTATCAACCAGCCATAGGTTGGGCCTTGGCCCAACAATATGTTTAATTATAATGGCCGCCGCACGGTCCCTTCTACCCTTAGGGGGCAGGGATTATAAGTCAACAGCCCCTAATTGTGCGAATTCTTTAGCAAAGTAAGTGATGATTAGATCAGCTCCTGCACGCCGGATTGCTGTTAAGGCCTCAAGCATAGCCTGGTTCTGGTTGATTAAGCCTTTTTCTGCAGCTGCTTTGATCATCGCGTACTCGCCACTCACATGATAGGCGCATAAAGGGACTTCAGGAAATTTTTGTTTAATTTTCAAGATTATATCAAGATAATGTAATGCTGGTTTGACCATCACCATGTCTGCACCCTCAGCTATATCTAATGCAGTTTCACGTAATGCCTCACTGCTGTTGCCTGGATCCATCTGATAATCTTTTCGATCACCAAAACCTGGCGCACCTTGTGCGGCTTCACGAAATGGTGCGTAAAAACTTGAGCTGTATTTTGCCGAGTAACTTAAAATGGCTGTATCATGATGATTGTTCTGGTCTAATTTTTGACGGATTGCTTGAACCATCCCATCCGTCATGCTGCTGGGAGCAATCCAGTCTGCACCAGCATCCGCGTAACTTAATGCTTGTTGTGCTAGAATTTTCAGAGTTGCGTCATTATCAATCTTATCGCCCGCGAGAACGCCACAATGCCCATGATCTGTATATTCACATAAACATACATCAGCAATCAGGATTAAGCTCGGGTTTAAGGTTTTTATCAAACGCAGTGCTGTTTGAATGATCCCATCACTCAGTAAACTAGAACCTCCATGGGAGTCTTTGTTTGCAGGGATCCCAAATAATAATACAGCTTGAATGCCTAATTTAGATATTTCTGCAATTTCTGCCGGTAGATCCTGTAAAGCCAGCTGATAATGACCCGGCATGGATTCAATTGGCAGCCGGCTGCTTAATTTCTCATTAATAAATAACGGCGCGATTAGTTGCTCAGTACGTACGTGGGTTTCACATAACATAGAACGTACAGCCGGGTTCTTTCTTAGGCGTTTTAAGCGTACAGGTAAATAGATATCAGACATCAATCGACTCCAGTGATTTCAAATGATACAGAGCATTTAAAGCCTCACGTGCACTTAATTGATCAGGATCAATCTTAGATAGTGCTTGTAATATAGCTGAGACCGGTGGTTCTGGGTATAACACCGGTATATTGACGCGTATCTGATCTTCATGATTATGATCTAGCATATATGATCTGGCCAACTGTAACACGGCTACTGGCAGACCAGCTAATGCCGCAACTTCAATCCCATAGCTGCGATCAGCTGGACCTGGGTGCATATGATATAAAAATACTAAACTATCCTGTTCGGCAAACGCATCTACGTGTACATTTCTCAGGCAAGAAAATCGCTCCGATAAGCGGGTTAATTCAAAATAATGTGTGGCAAACAATGTATAAGCACGCAGTGTTTGCGTTAAGTAAGTGCATGTGGCGCTGGCTATTGCCAGACCATCTTTGGTACTTGTGCCACGCCCAATTTCATCAATTAATACCAGGCTGTTTGCAGTGGCATTACGTAGGATGTAAGCTGTTTCAGTCATTTCAACCATAAAGGTTGAACGTCCAGAGGTCAGGTCATCAGTGGCCCCAATTCGTGTAAATAATTGGTCAATTGGGCCGATACGTGCTGAATCTGCAGGTACAAAACTACCTATGTGGGCTAAAACAATAATTAAAGCATTTTGGCGCATATAGGTCGATTTACCGCCCATATTGGGGCCAGTAATTAATAATACAAAATTGTCTGAATCTAAATGTAAGTCATTAGCAATGAAACGCTCTTTTAAAATACCCTGAATCACTGGGTGACGTCCTTGATGGATTTCAATGATATTTTCATCGACCAAGCTTGGACAACTCCAGGCTAATGTTTGTGCTCGTTCGGCCAAGTTACATAAAACATCAAGATCAGCTAACGCATGTGCACGTTGCTGAAGTCCGGTCATTTCTTCTTGAAGACTTTGTAAAATATGTTCGTACAGCCATTTTTCACGAGCTAACGCGCGACTTTCTGCAGATGATACACGCTGATCAAAAGCACTTAACTCTGGAGTTACATAGCGCTCAACTAATTTTAATGTTTGTTTGCGTTGATAGTGTGCTGGTGCTCGTTCTGCTTGCGCTTTGGATAATTCAATATAATAACCCTGAATACGATTATGCCCGACTTTTAATGTAGATAATCCTGTGCGATTTTTTTCTTCTTGTTCTAAAGCAATAACTAATTCATGTACGGTTTGATTGAGAGTGCGAAGCTCATCTAACTCCTGATCAAATCCTTGAGCAATCACATTACCGTCACGCACCCAAGCACTGGGCTCATCAGCAATTGCATGATTGAGTAAGTCAAGTATACCCGGCATAGAATGTAGATTATTGCATAAATCTTGAGTTAACTGAGCGGGTAAGCCGAGTATGATCGACTGCAATTCTGGTAAGATTGACAGTGTTTTGCGTAGTTGTACCAAATCACGTGGCCGGGCTGATCCCAGAGATATACGCGCAATGATGCGTTCCATATCGCAAATCTGTCGTAATCGCGCATGCAAATTAAATGTATGTGGGATTAAATCACTTATAGCTAGTTGTCGTGCACGTAATCGTGAGTGATCGCGCAATGGATGGTTTAACCAACGTTTTAAACGACGGCTGCCCATCGCACATGCCGTATGATCTATACATGCCAGTAAAGTATGATGCGCGCTATTTTGTGGATGATTAAATAACTCCAAATGACGTTGTGTTGCTGCATCCAGATATAAGTAATCTTTTGACTTTTCAATAGTCAAAGTGTTTAAGTGCGCCAGCGATTGTCGTTGAGTTAGTTGTAAATAAACTAGCAAACAACCAACTGCAGACAAAGAACTTTCTTCCTTAATTTCCCCAAAAGAATGTAAATGTTGTACGTTAAATTGTTTGCGGATTAATTCCTGAGCGCGCTGTGGATCAAAATCCCAATCAGGACGTGTTTTAACTGCTGCTTTAATTGGCCAATCAAGATCAATACAGCACTCAGGAATTAAAATTTCTTTGGGTTGTAGGCGCAGAATTTCGGCCATTAACTGCGGAGTATCCTGTGCGTGCAATAGATTAAACCTACCATCACTTAAATCTACAAAAGCCAATCCAAATGGCGTTTCCGCCGGATTATCACTGGTCTTTGACCGAACCTTTTGATAAATAGCTAATAAGATATTGTCTTGACGTGCATCGATTAATGCTTCATCTGTAGCGGTTCCTGGAGTTATAATCCGAGTGACCCGGCGCTCCATCGGAGCTTTACCAGTGGTTTTCTCGCCGATTTGTTCACAAATTGCTACTGACTCACCTTTCTGCAATAAACGCGCTAAATAATTCTCTAAAGCATGATAGGGCAGTCCTGCCATAGGAATTGGTTGGCCAGCCGAATGTCCACGGTAAGTTAAGGTTAAATCTAATAAATCAGCTGCGCGTTGTGCATCATCATAGAATAATTCATAAAAATCACCCATACGATAAAACAACAAAAAATCAGGATGCTCTGATTTTGTTTGTAAGTAATGCTGCATCATTTGCGTTGGTGGTTTAGACATGTATTATTTTTGCAATAAAAAAATATAATTTTAACACATCAGGCGGATATATGAGAGCAATTAGTGGTTGAGATTTATAAAAAAGTTATAGCCATATTTTGTAAAATCACGCATACTAAAGTTCTCGATTGTCAGTCCAGAGGACTGGTGGCAATCGTTTTAGTCCAACTACAAAGGAGTTAGTCATGAAAAAAACAAGTATTATAACCTGTGTTGTATTAACAGGTGCTATTCTAGCCTCAGCGGCACTACATGCCGGTATGCCCAGCAACAACCACGTAAAAATAATTTCACAGCAAAAATCCATTCATTTAAACACTGCTGATGCAGCTGCATTGTTACATGCGATTAAAGGCTTAGGTCAAAAAAGAGCCGATGCAATTGTTGCGTATCGTACAGCTCATGGTGCCTTTAAATCGATTGCTGATTTGGCGCATGTACGAGGATTTGGTCCGCGTTTTGTTCAGGCGAACTTAAAGCAACTACAGACTGTATTTGTCTTGTAGTTGAATTCAGATCACAAGCATCGTTCAACCCGGTGGATTCTGCTTGTGATCCCTGGTAAACAGCATGAATTAAATTTGTCAAAATCTTCGCGGTTTTATGATTTTGGTCTGCAGTTGGATTATATTCGGCTATCTCTAAACCTAAAAACTTGCTGGGATAAGATCCTGCTAAATTATTTAGTGAGGAAATCAAAGCATTTGCTGGGATCCCATTAGCCTCAGGGTTTCCAACCCCAGGCGCATCATTAGGGTCAATGGCGTCTAAATCAATACTCACTCCAAAGCCACAAGTACTCTGAGATACATGAGCCACGGCTTGATTTATGATATTTGCCACCCCGTGAGTACGTATATCTTCAATATAAAAAACGCGTACACCTAAACGTTGTAACAGTTCTTTTTCTGCTGGTTGATAGCTACGGATCCCAATCAAACACAAATTTTCTGGTTTTAATGCCGGCTGTAGTTCGGATAATTGCGTTAAACACGGTTCGCCATGTCCCAATAAATGAGCAACTGGCATCCCATGTATATTTTTGCTGGTAGATGTTTTCAACGTATGGCTGTCCATATGTGCGTCAATCCAAATTAAGCCAATATCACCATGTTCACGCTGCGCACAAGCTACACCACTCCAAGTGCCCATGCCGCATGAGTGATCTCCGCCAATCACACAAAAAGCTTTTTTCTGGAGAGATAAAGATAAAACTGTCTGACTTAAAAGCTTCAACTGCTGTGTAACCTCTGGCAAAACATGCATGCCTACATAATTAGAGCTAGCACTAATGATTTTTTCCCAGCTAGCATTTTCGTGGATTTTATTTAGCCAGCCAGACGTATAATAAAGTGACCAAGGACCTAAAGCACAATCCGGATTGCTGGCAGCCATACCACAGGCATAACCGATCAAAGCTATATTATTCATAGAAGTAATCCATAAAGACCCTCATACTGATCCAGATCAGCTGATGTCAGGTTTAAAAAATAGCCAATATCTAGTTGTTTGGCTAGTGTGTAACACAAACGCAATACACTAAAATCTTCCAGGGCAAAACCAACGGCATCAAAGACTGTGTTTTCAGTAGCATTAGAGCGCCCAGGTTTGATCCCAGAGACTAACTCCCAGAGCTCGGCATAAACATTTTGTGCGGCTTCAGCACCTAAATTTTGAATTTCGCCTTCATATTGTGTTTGCGGAAAATATTCAACGACCACCTTACTTTGAGTTAAGATCCTCGGATCTAATTCAGTTTTTCCGATGGAATCACCTCCAAGTGCACAGACGTGTTGTCCTGGACTGAGATCGGTGCTGTCAAAAAGTATATGTTTGCCTGCCATTGATGTGGCTGTAATAATGATATCTGCTCCATTAATCGCTTCTAATACGCTATGCGTGGGTATAATTTTAAAAGAAGAATTTTTAAAATGTCGTGCAAATCGATCCATAGCTGTTTGGTTGAGATCAAAAAAACGAACTTCTTTGAGATCAAAATATAATTCATGTGCAAGAATTTGAAATTCACTTTGTGCTCCACAGCCAATGATAGCAATGCACTTTGAGTTAATTGGTGCTAGGTAACTGGACGCCAGTGCACTAACTGCAGCGGTACGAATTGCTGTTAGCAGCGTCATTGAGCTGAGTAAAAGTGGATAACCACTGGTTGATTCAGCCAGCATGCCGAAAGCCACAATTGTGAGTTTTTGCTCCAATGGGTTGAGCGGATGCCCGTTGACGTATTTGAAGCTGTAATACTCTTCAGTTGCGATGGGCATTAATTCGATGACACCCAGATCTAGTTGTATTGTATGACGCGATGATTTATGAAATTTAGACCACTTGCTAAAATCTTCTTGTAATACTAGTTTTAGTTGTTGGAAAAAAACTGGCAAGCCGATTTGTTGTATCATTAGACTTACGGCATTTGAATCCAAGACGATCATTAATATCTCCAGCCGTATAATCTGGCTTCATTGATCTAACTATAGACTATTTGCATACCTTGTGTGTTTACAACAACCCTATAAAAAAGGTTCAATAAACAATCGTTTTCCGTTTTTCTTTCATGTATACTTTGCCGGATTAAAGTTAACAGGCAGCTTGTATATGTTTAGGAAAATCAGAGGTATCTTTTCCAGTGATTTAGCTATCGATTTGGGAACGGCCAACACATTAATATATCTTATTGGCAAAGGACTGGTTCTAAATGAACCATCAGTGGTGGCTATTCGAAACGAATCTGGTCAAAAAAGAGTGGTTGCTGTTGGTCTAGAGGCCAAACGTATGTTGGGCCGTACTCCGGGCAATATTAATGCGATTCGTCCAATGAAAGACGGTGTGATTGCCGATCTATCGGTAACTGAAAAGATGTTGCAGCATTTTATTCATAAAGTTCATGAAAAGAGATTCTTACGTCCAAGTCCACGTGTATTAGTTTGTGTACCATGTGGATCTACGCAAGTCGAACGACGAGCTATTCGTGAATCCGCTATGGGTGCAGGTGCGCGAGAGGTATTTTTGATTGAAGAGCCCATGGCGGCAGCATTAGGATCAGGAATGCCGGTAGAAGAGGCTAGCGGTTCTATGGTGGTCGATATTGGTGGCGGCACAACCGAAGTGGCGATTATTTCATTAAGTGGAATTGTTTATCATCAATCCGTACGTATAGGTGGTGATAAATTTGACGAGGCCATTATTTCTTATGTGCGTCGTAATTACGGTACTTTGATTGGTGAAACAACAGCAGAGCGCATTAAACATGAAATTGGCTCTGCATACCCATCTCACGAGGTCAGTGAGATTGAGGTTCGTGGACGTAATTTGGCCGAAGGGATCCCACGTAGTTTTACTTTAACTAGCACTGAGATTTTAGAGGCGTTACAAGAGCCTTTAGCCGGTATTGTAGGTGCAGTACGTGCTGCTTTAGAGCTTGCTCCACCAGAATTGGCAGCAGATATAGCTGAGCGTGGAATGATGTTGACTGGCGGTGGTGCTTTGTTAAAAAACATGGATACATTGTTGATGGAAGAAACTAGCTTGCCGGTGCTGGTTGCAGAAGATCCCTTGACGTGCGTAGCGCGTGGAGGCGGAAAAGCTTTAGAAACCATGGATTTGCGCGGCGGTGATTTTCTCTCAACAGAATAATAAGCGTACCAATAGGTACGCAAAAAGACATGATTCAGCGCTGGTAATTTTTTTCGCGCTTTTTTTGTCCCTTTGCCTGATGGTTATGGATGCTCGTGGTTCATATTTAAGTTTTTTACATCAAGGTTTATCAACGATCTTATCCCCTTTACAATATCTAGTCGACGCTCCCACACGTATTGTTTCTAGTGCACAAACTCATATACGTCAACAACAGTCATTACTGGATGAAAATTTGCTGCTACATACTCAGCAATTACAGTTGCAAGCCAAATTGCATACATTTAGGTTAGTTAAAAAAGAGAATCTTCAATTAAAGCATCTGTTATCATCATCATCTTCATTTCCATCTCAAAATCATCATGCTATGGTGGCAAATGTATTGGCAGTTGAAACAAATCTTGCGCGTCAATTGCTGGTACTAAATAAAGGAACTAGTTCCGGTGTTCATGTTGGCCTACCCGTTTTCGATGCATCTGGAGTGATGGGGCAAATTATCGATGTTGGTAAATTTACCAGCACCTTGATGCTTATTTCAGACTCAAAATGTGCCGTTCCAGTCATGGACCTACGTACAGGTGAGCGCGCTATTTTGGCTGGTACTAACAATATGTTACGTTTGTCCTTGATTAATTTACCCAAGACATCGATGATTCGTGCTGGAGATCGTCTGGTTACATCAGGACTCGGCCCTTATTATCCAGAAGGATTTCCTGTGGGTTATGTAGAAGAAGTTAAGAGTAATCCTGGTGATGATTTTATTCAGGTTAATGTACGTCCAATCGCATTACTGAATCGTACACGTTTAGTATTATTACGTTGGCCTGAAGAAGAGACCAACTTATTGATGGCAAAAATTCATGCGCGCTTGCGATCTTTGGAGCGGGGTGATTAATGGTCTCTTGGATGCGTTTTATCATGTGTTTAGGTATAACTCTGCTGTTAAGCATGATAGCTTTACCAGAAGAGATCCGTGTATTTAGACCGCCATTTGTCTTGTTGTATGCGTTGTACTTCCAGTTTTATTCGGAGAAATTTTTTGGCGTAGCCGGATTGTTTTTATTAGGGTTATTTGTTGACGTTTGCAGTGTGAGCTTGTTGGGTGAGCACGCATTTGCATTAGTCTTTACTGCAGGTTATGCCGCGAGTAAACGTCGGCGTTTCGAATCTGCATCATTTACTAATCAGCTGCTATTGATAATGTGGTTATGCTTTATATACCAATTAATATTGCAACTAATCGAACTGATTATTGGCAGCCCGCAATCATGGTGGAGCGCGCCATTAACGGCGTTGATGGGTGCATGGTTTTGGCCGCTGATTTGTTTCTGGTTGGGCACCGGGCGCACACGCCTAAAACGTGCGCAGGATTTTTTTGGTAACTAAGTATTTAATGTAACTCCCCATGTCATCCAGAAATTGGCGCAAGCCTTGTCAACTAATTGGCAGCGCTGGGCTCTGGGTGACGTGGCAAGTTACCTAAATGTAAATATGCCATATCTTCTAGTCTATGGTGTCTTTGCGAACCAGACTAAAACTCTGTATAATGCACGTTTGTGAAATAACGCGGAGTATCATATGTCAGTTGAAAGAACCTTATCGATTATTAAACCAGATGCCGTTGCCAAATCTGTTATTGGCCAAATATACACTCGTTTTGAAAGTGCAGGACTGGTGATTGTCGCCGCAAAAATGACACATTTATCGCGCGCACAGGCTGAAGGTTTTTATGCGGTACACAGTGCGCGTCCATTTTTCAATGATTTAGTCACTTTTATGATTTCTGGTCCAGTAATGATTCAGGTTTTACAGGGCGAAAATGCAGTATTAAAGCATCGTGATCTGATGGGAGCAACCAATCCTGCAGATGCAGCCCCAGGAACAATTCGTGCTGATTTTGCTGATAGCATAGACGCCAATGCAGTTCATGGATCCGATAGCCTGGCTACAGCTAATACTGAAATTGAATTTTTCTTTGCTCGCGAAGAAATTTGTAGCGCATGAGCATTAATGTGCAAATAAATGCAGCGGAAAATTCCGCTGCAAAAGTTAATTTGTTAAATTTGAATCATGCGCAAATGCGTGAGTTTTTGATCCAATTAGGAGAAAAACCTTACCGAGCGCAGCAATTAATGCAATCTATTCATCAATCAGGACTGACTGACTTTTTGGTGATGTCTAATTTTCGTCGAGAATTACGAGTTCTTTTGGACGCTTGTGCTGAAATTAAGTTACCTGAAATGGTTTCATCTCAGCAATCTAATGATGGCACACGTAAGTGGTTATTACGTCTGTCCTGTGGGAATTGTATTGAAACAGTATTTATTCCAGAAAAAAAACGCGGAACATTGTGCGTTTCTTCTCAGGTAGGTTGTGCCTTGAACTGTAGTTTTTGTTCTACGGCTAAGCAGGGTTTCAATCGCAATCTTTCGACTGCAGAAATTATTGGTCAGGTATGGTTTGCCGCCAGAGCGCTGTCTGAAAATAGTTTGAAAATTACCAATGTAGTCATGATGGGCATGGGCGAACCTTTGCTTAATTTTGATAATGTGGTGTCTGCAATGGACATAATGATGGATGACTTTGCTTATGGATTATCTAAGCGTAGAGTAACATTGAGTACTTCTGGCGTTATTCCTGAGATGGAGCGATTACGTGCACATAGTCCAGTTGCATTAGCAGTGTCTTTACACGCGCCGAATGATGCATTGCGTAATATCTTAGTTCCAATTAATAAAAAATATCCATTAATAGATTTGATGAATATTTGTCGTGATTATTTCAAGAATGAACCACGACGCGTGGTGACGTTTGAATATGTCATGTTAAAGGACATTAATGATCAACCGGAACATGCCGAAGAATTAATTGAGCTGTTACGCAATGTTCCATGCAAAGTTAATTTAATACCGTTTAATCCATTTCCACTAACCGAATACAAATGCTCTTCGTCTAGAGTAATCACAGCATTTAGTGATAAGTTAATGGCTAAAGGGATCCAGACTATGACTAGAAAAACCCGTGGCGATGATATTGATGGTGCTTGCGGTCAACTAGCCGGAAAAGTCAAAGATCGTACCCGTCGCGCAGCTAGATGGCAAACGTTACATTTCATGCCGGTTGATCCATGATCCTTGAACCAGGTTTTGATCAAACCGGAACAATTGGGCATTTTTTTAACTTAGCTTGGTAAATTGCGTCTCTAGCCCGTACTTTATGTGCAACTAGCACCAGCCAATGTTTTTTTAGATAAGTTTTCTGCATATATCCTGTCACACCTTCGTGATATGCCAAATAAAGATCATGTACATTATCTAGTGAGATTTTAGCTCGTTGATGTGCAGTATTAGAATACCAACCAATAAAATCTACAGCGTCAGAAAAACGTTCTCGGGATCCCCAGATATTGCCTGTGGATTTTTTATATAAAGCCCAGGTTCCATTTAATGCTTGTGAGTATCCATGAGCAGTAGTCGGGTGGGGGCCGTAGATAAACCAAAATATTTTTTTACGTGCTGGCTCAGCTTGTGCATCGAATTTAGATTCCTGATGCATGATCGCCATTTGTACAGTAACCGGCACATGCCAACGACGTTCAGCATCTAATGCATCGTTTCTCCACCCAGGATATTGCTGGAATATATTACATATATTGCCCACATCTCTGGGCGGTGGGCTTGCACATCCTGCTAAGGCCAGCAGGATGATTAGTATTGAGTGTTTTTTCATAGTGGTTAGATAATCAAAATAAATAATGCACCTGAATCACGTAACACTTGGACCAATAGTTGTTGTTTAACTTGTTTGGCAAGTGATTGTAGATCTTTAGTGTTTAATGTTGCTTGATTATTTGCGCTCACAATGATATCACCAGGACGTAATCCGGCACGCCATCCTGCACTATTCTCAGACGCGCCCATAACCTGAACCCCCGCCACATGACCATGTGGCGGGCTATCTTGCTCACAGTTTCTTAATGCCAAGCCATATAAGAATGGATTTATTGATTGAAGTTCCTTTTCGTTTTTATTCACGTCAGTGACAATTGCAGTTAGAACCAGAGCCTTACCATTTCTTTGTACGGTAATTTTTGCTTGGCTACCCACGCGCAGTAAACTTACAGTGGTCTTCACTTGAGTTGCTTGTGTGATCAATGTATTGTTGATGTACGTGATCACGTCGCCAGCTTTTAAGCCTGCAAGCTCCGCCGGTGATCCAGCATTTACCTGTGCGATTAATGCTCCTTGGAATCCTTCAGCATAACCCATAGCCAATGCTAATTCAGGGGTTAAGTGCTGAACAAAAACTCCCATTAGACCACGATGAACCGATCCATATTGAATGATCTGCTGCGCAATATCCTTGGCCATATTAATTGGTATAGCAAAGCCAATCCCCACACTACCACCATATAATGAAATTATGGCTGTATTAATTCCAATTAGCTCGCCGCGCGTATTAACTAAAGCGCCACCTGAGTTTCCTGGGTTAATTGCAGCGTCAGTTTGAATGAAGTTTTCCACGCCTTCAATATTCAAATCACTGCGTTTCATAGCACTAACAATCCCAAAAGTTGCTGACTGGCTGTTACCAAAACTATTTAAGCCAAATGGATTACCAATAGCTACGACAAAATCACCGACTTCGATCTTGTCAGAGTCACCAATCGGTAAACTTTTAAGGTTTTTCGCATCTATTTGTAATACCGCAACGTCTGTTTCGCTGTCGCCGCCGATTAATTTGGCATTTAAGCGTCGCCCATCTTGCAAGGTAATCGTGATCACTTGTGCGTTACGAATCACATGATCATTTGTAATAATAATCCCTTTGGCTGGATCAATAATCACACCAGATCCAATGCTTTGAAAGGTTTTGGGCTTCTCAGGTCCAGCGCTGTCTTTATTGCGTACAGGATTGGTTGGAGCTGACTCAGGTAACACTCCTTGAATGGCAATATTAACAATTGCTGGAATTGTCTTTTTCAATACCGGGGCCAGTGTAGGCATTGGTGCGGCTATTTCAGCGGCGCAAACCCAGGCTGGACTAAATGACAAACACAACGCAAGTGGTAATAAAAAAGATTTTTTTTGATGTATCATCTAAGTTCCTTAACTGGAGGACCAAATAAATGTAGCCATTCTCCCGGTTTTGGGAGTGTGTCGATATGAATAGAATAACTTGTTTTCTTCAAAGGTGCACGCATTTGAATAATGTATGGATCTAATACCCATATCTGTGAGTATTCGCCCGGCCATTCCAGGTAAATCAGCATAAAAAGAACCATTATTCAGCACGATGTTTTCGGTCAACCTTTGATTAGAGGTAATAATTTGATCGCGTGTATCTGCGCCGACTGGATAACATGATTTACAAATGCCGGGTCCAATCCATGCCATTAATTGATCAGCTGGAGACTGTATGCGTATCAGAGTATTTTCGATCACCCCGCCAACTAATCCACGCCAGCC
>CANNIJ010000044.1 GCA_947505025.1 Legionellaceae bacterium
ATCGGGTAATACTGCACGTACATGATTTAACTCTTGGATTGATACACATTCAAAGTGTATATCTTGTTGTGCTAGATCTTTTAAAATACTTGGATGTGGATTGGCTTTGACCGCATAAAAGATTTGTTCAATACTACTTAATGCTTTAAGTTCAGCAACTTTTTTGCGTTGCATTGTGTGTTGGTAGACGTAACACGGTGAATGGTTTTTAGCAAGTTCTAATAAAGACGCGCGAGCATCTTCCCACCAAGGTATATATCTAGGCCCAGGATTGCCGAATTCTTCATGCCAGCTCTTAGAATAGTAAAAACTTTGCGGATTATTTTCAATTAACAAATTATGCAGTTGTTGTAATAGTTTTTCTGCTTTTGATTCATCGATCACAAAAGTAAGATTTAAATCATTTGCGGCTAAAGAGATTAAATGCACTTGTTGTTCGTCAAATACTTCTAGTGCCGAACCAAGCTGAGGCAACACCCGTCTGATTTGGTGTCCAATCAAGCTAACTGCGCTACATGGTTCAATTATTTTCGCCTGACAAAATACGTTTAATTCTTGGATTACACTCTCAAGCAATTCACGATCGTATGGTTTTGCTTGTGGATCTAAGGAGATGGTTACATTTGATTCCGCACTAGACATTAAGTCAATAGAAAGTCCGTATTTTTTAAAGACCAGGAAAATATCAGCTAAAAATCCTGGATTTTGCCACATACTCATGGTGTCCATGGAAATCAACGTTATACTATTTTTAAGTTGAATCGACTTTATTGGAGGCGCATTCTGGTCGCTTTCATTAAAAATTCGTGTACCTGAGTGGTCCGGAAGTCCGGTATATTTTACCATCATTGGGATGTTTGCGCTGCGTACTGGGGCAATAGATCGAGGATGCAGTATTTTGGCACCCATAGATGCAATTTCTTGTGCCTCATCATAATGCAGTTGTTTGAGTAAACGCGCATGCGGCAATTGATGTGGATTAGCCGTGTAGATACCCGGGACGTCGGTCCAAATCTCACATGCACTGGCATTTAAGACAGCAGCGAATATTGCGGCACTGGTATCTGATCCACCTCGCCCCAACAATACAGTTTCCCCTTGAGGATTAGACGCAATAAAGCCTTGCGTGATAATCACTTGATCAGGACCTTGTTGAAAATGTTTGATTAAATCAGGATTCACTGCGCAATGGCAACGAGCCGAGCAGTAATTAGACCGGTCATCAGCGGCTATGACTGGGACAGAGATCAAAGCTTCGCGTGCATCAAACCATCGACACGGGATACCTTTTTGGCGCAAAAAAGCATGTCCCAAAAGGGTTAACATTAATTCGCCCAGGCTGAGAATTTGTGCGTGTGTTTTTGCTGGAGCTTCTTTTAGCAGCGCGATCCCAGTGAGCCATTGTTGTAATTGTTCTAATGCTGGATTAAGTAATTCATGTGGGACATCAAGTGCATGAGCCAGAGCAAAATGTTGTTGTGTAAAGGTTAACAATAAGTGCTGGTATTGATCGCAAAGTGCTGCGTCGATTAATTTTTCTAGCTGATTAGATGCTTGTGTTAAAGCCGAGCAAACAATCACCGGTTGCAGTCCATGGTGTAAATGTTGTTGTGTAATGGTAGCGATGTTTTCCCACATAATACGTGAGGAAACACTGGTTCCACCAAATTTAGTTACAACATAAGACATAGTTTAATCCGCTGCAGCATTAGATCCTAAAAAATAACATAGGTACTAGTAGTATACAAGACACGAAAACCAGTGACTAGTGAACCATAATTACACTGCATGACTTTTGGAGTTACCTTTCAGGTTTTTAGTCTATGATATCTCACTATCCACATATGAGTAACATACTATTTACACCACACTCATCGTTGTTGCTATTGCTGTGCGGTATATCAGTTGTGACGGCCGGTAGAATTTCCTGAACATTATATGCTGATTCAGCAAGCTTGGTTGCAAAAAATTTCACATTAAACGTTTTTTCAAGCGACTCATCAATAAATTGCTTGCTGGATACTGATTGATGCAATATTTCAAGTATACAATTACCGGGTTTGTCGACGTAATGAATAGGTATCACGCCAGCAATAGCTGCAAGATAAGCAATAGGCATGTAGATGAAAATAAATAAAATCAATATTAATACCAACGAAAATACTAGAAGTGATATAGGTGCTTTTAAAACTCCTCCAAGTAATTCAATAATATCTTTCTTATATCGCGACCAGAATCCTTTCTGCTGCTCTTCTTTATGAGTGTATGCTAAATGCAAAAGAATCTGTAATAGATTGGCATGAAATATCTTACTAGCTGTATACAAACTTAAAACGCCAGATGCTAGGCCTAGATGATGATTACAGGAGTTTTTAAATAGCTGAATGGAGCTGGAACTTGGTGATAGCTGTGCTCCAAGATTCTTTATTGAGTCGGTTAACGTATTGTCCGGCTCTAATTTAGAGTTCTTTAGCAAAACCATTAAATCTTTATCTGGTAATTTATCTTCAGAAAATACACACTGAGCACCAGTGTTAAAAATATGTTGCATAAAATCAATAAGATCATTATCCAGTTTTTGACAAATATGTTCCATTTGCTGATCGCTCAGGTCATATAATATTTTTATAATGGCTAGCAAATCTGGATTGGTGCATGAATGTAGGTTACTACTTATTGTAGCCTTGCTTGAATATTCTTTATTGCCGTCAGTAGCAAAATATTTCCTTGAGATAGTACGTGTCGATCCCGTTGAAGCAAAGTCAGCCGGATTGCTGTAAATCTCTTTAAATTTCGCAAGTAATACGAATTCACTCTGTGCGGCAGGATTTATGCGGTTTTTATCGGGGTGCATCATGCGAGCCATTTTACGGTAAAATTTATGATCTGTAGTTCCGATTTCACCTAGTAAGAGTATATGTTCTGCTTTTTCAAGAGGCATGTTGTAATTTACCACACGTAAATGATTTCATAATAGCGCAATTGTGCCCTTCTTTGGCAACAAGTTCAAGCGTAATGTGCGCTTTTGCGGCCACAAGAATCAATCGAGTGGATAAATTGTCAGCACACCCTAGACTGCACATAAATAAACAGCCCACCGTGTCTTGGATTATAGTAAAATAAGGTAACTCCCCGTGCGCCAAGTAAAGCCTAACTATAATACACCACGGGTGTAATGGCTCAGGCAATAAAATACGTTGTGCATGGTGTGTTCACACGGCCCGAATGGCGCATGAAAGTGTAATAAAAGTAGCGTACTTGTGGGCATTGATATATACAGCGGGCAATTGAATTTACTACCGGATTGCCAACGTGTCAAAACAATATCGCATTATTGTTGAATGCTATGAATCGTCTCCAAAGGCAGAACAGGTTTTATCAAAAACTGTAATGTTCTCAGGCTTGATAGAGAAACCAGAGGATGTATTTAACTTTCTTATATAAAAAATAATACCGCTAAAATTGTTGATTATAGAGAACGGCAAAAAAATGGATTGGTCTTCACTAGTAACTTAGCTGAGTCAAGGTTAGAAAGCTTGATCAATCAACGCTGCAATGGACAGCAACACATGAGATGGTCAAGAGAGGGATTAGCTCCCTTGCTACAATAAAGTCGCTTTTTTTATCAACCACTTCCAATGCTATGTATCCTGAACAAAACTAACGCCTGATTGAAACTGGTTTTGCACACTCTGGATCCATAATAGGTATATGGAGCATCGATGGAAAAAAACCAAAATAATCAGGAGTACGCGGGCACTTTGCCGATTCGATCCGTTGTCTGGTTTCTTGCAACTCATTAGTAATCAACTGATTAATCTCAATATCATGCAGTTTGCCCTGACAAAGTAGTGGTCGACCGTGTTTATGAACTGATCTAGCGGTTAATACCTGCAGGTAGTTCTCATCGGATAAATTATCCTTGAGTGATTGAATAACATGTACACTTATTTCAGAGTTATAAGTATTGACTGCTTGGTGTACCACTGTATAGCCATGAATGTTTCTCTGCATAAATGCAGCTAAATACTCAGGTTCATTTATGACTCCTGCAATCAGTAACTCTGACATCATCATGGTATAGCATTCAAGCTTTTCAAGCTTATGCTGCATAACTAACTGATGCAACAATGAATGTCCAGGGATCAGGTGCTTGAAGAGCAAATCTAAATAAATAACTTTTGATATAAATTGACTTTTAAAAGCCTGCATAAAAAAACTCAAACACAACTTGAAATTATCTGCACTGCCATAGATAGATAACAAATCAAGTAATCTATATCCATTATCTGTACGAACCAATAATGAACTAATCATCCGTTCCGAAGATATACCGGATAACTGTAATTCATTTTTATAAATCATCAAGCCACGTGGGTCTAATGCCATGAAAGCTAAACTAAATGGAGTAATTATAAAACCATTATCATGCCGCATTTGGCCTGCGTCCAACTGAGAGTAAGATGCAAAACTACTGCAACTTACTGTGCTCGAGGATAAAAGTAATCCGCAATAATCCTCTGCAGAAAAACATCCGATAAACATTAACTGCTTTATTGCAGCAAAATAAACACTTAACTTATCCGACTGCCCTAAAGTAAGCAGCCAACATAGTGCTGTATAACCCAGATTATTTTTACTCATAATAAAATTACGATACTTAAACTCACCAATAAAACCTTCAATCATCAGTTTGTATGTGGTGTTTAAAACACCAGCAAATAATTTAGTAGGAGCATTCAGACTGAGGTGATGTAATAAATTCAATCCAAGGTCATTTGTATCAAACAGTAATGAATCCAGTGTTGTTCGGTTGAATTCAGAATCTAAACCAGCGGCTTGATGGATTATTAAGCTCATAATATAATTAATTCGATCAATACTGCTGTCCGAGCCCATTTCCGCCAACCTAAACAATATATTATTGCCTCCTTTAAATTTAACAAGGATCTCCTGGGAATTTAGCTTGCCGATTAAAGCTGTAAGAGGTTCTTGATCGGAACCATCTGCTAAAAAAAGTGCGGCTCTGCTAACAAACCTATCCATATACCAATTAACCAGTTCAGCGAACTCGTCAGTCGGCGTATTATTACCCGGCATAATTTAACCCTATTTAAATATAATACATGGATGGTATAATAAATAAATCTAGTGATCAAGTAAAGAGCAAGTAGAAAATACAGAATCTGCCGACTTAATTCGGGGCTGTACTCATGGATTAAGTCTCAATCATCGCAAGCAACAGAGAAAATTTAATTATTATCTTGTTTTTTATGCCGGCATCGCCGGGATCATTTTGAGACAGCGACTGATCTTGGATTGGTTAACAATGATTCTATGGATGTCCAGTAGCAATAGCTTGTCTATTTGCACTGCATTCAAGAGCTTCTTTTATAGATTCTCCTGATGGGCGCATAGCTGGCACGTTGTGGCACATGGCATTCACAACATGATATAAAGGAGAACTGTGTTCTAATTGCAAATCATCGAGCAAAACAACACCCAAAGCAAATATGTCGCTTGATTTTGAAAATAAATTTTTGTAATTGGATTTCAGCGTATCACAATAATCATTGACACCAATTCCCCTGTTTTCCAGTTGCCGCTCACAATCTTGTGGCGTATTAAAAAACTCAGGAGCCATATATCCTGGAGTCCCGTCCCCAATTGTACTCGGATCATCCAGACTAAAGGCCTCATCCCAATCTATAAATACAACCTCAAACTGCCGTCCAGCTTCTTGAGTGATCTTTACACAAATATTTGCTGCTTTAATATCAGTATGCACTATCAGTTTTTCATTAATCTGCACTAAATATTGTGTTAAGATTTCTCTGGCAAGTAATTCTATTTCGATTGATCCGAGCTCATCTATATGGTTTAACATAAATTCTTCGAGATTTTCACCAGAATCTCGTGTGATGTAAATTCTTTTTGTTTGAGTAATCTGATTGGGAAATTTTCGTCTAATAATCGACTGTCCCATATAAAGTTGCGGGGCGTATTGTTCTGCGCGCCCAGACAAAGCCTCATCAGCCGGTACAAACGATGATTGGCTTTTTAAGTAAAAAACATTACCTTCTATATCTACTGCATATTTGACGGTTTTCTTGAAAAAACCAAGGTTAGTAACATTAAGCACATAATCAGGCCTACCTAAAGCCCGCTCCCAAGCTGCTCTATATTTGATCACAGATTCATCCTCGGGGTCATCTTCCTCATCTGTGTCAAAATAATCTTCAAAATTGTCTGGAAGTTTTTTAGGTAAATCATCTTTGTTCTGATGAAAGTAGATCTTACCATTAAGCATGGTTGCAGAATGTGTCCCGGGATCATCTGAAACATTTGTTGTGATTGGTATATGTTGTGTTTTACTATCCATACCAGAAAGAATGAGATAACGCCTGGGTGCGCCGGGTTCTTCATCAGAGGGTTTTGCACGCGATACTTTAGTACCATCAGGCAGACCACCAGGCAGCGATGCCAGATCCTCAGCGCTTATATAAAGCTCAGGATGATTTAAATAATCCTGTAAAGCTGTTTTTTCCTCTTTAGATATAAAGATAGGCATAATTATATTAACTTAAAAAAAAAGACATTATATCAAAAATAAGCTCAACTAGTGAGACTATACCTTGAAATACTTATGTTTTTTAAATTAAATTCCAATATGACGCACGCTTAATATTGAGGTTGGCTCATAGATTATGCCAATAAAAATGTAGTTAGAATGTTTTACTTGCGTTGCGATCACAAACTGCACTACACGTGCTTTTCAGACCATATGCACAAAGTTATCCACAGTTTTTTTTGTGCAGATTGGTAATCGATGTCTTGATTTTGCGTGGATAAGCTATATAAATCAATATCTTGGGTCATGGTGGTGAATGACCGACCATCTTGGTTAAACTGCATCTTATTGCTTTATCCACATCTTTAATTTCAATAGGTTACGTGACTCAAGACGCAGTAGTAAAACCCATCCATACTGTGAGTGCCTGGAAATATTTGCAGGCCATTTGCAGTTTGATGTCCAAATGGTTTTTCTATTGTCTGTGCGCGTGCATCTGGATGATTTTTTAAGAAATTTGCGATTTGTTGTTCGTTTTCTTCTGGCAGGATTGAACATGTGGCATAAACCATGATCCCAGCTGGACTCAGTAGGGGCCATAATGACTTTAATAAATTTTCTTGTAGAGTCACAATAGCCTGAACGTCTTTGGGTGTACGACTGACCTTTATATCTGGGTTCCGGCGCATCACACCAGTTGCAGAACATGGTGCGTCTAAGAGAATTCTGTCAAACAGCACCCCATCCCACCATGTTTTTGGATCGGAAGCATCTCCTGACTGTAACGTGGCCTGACAATGTAAACGATTTAAATTTTCCTGCACACGGACTAACCGTCTTTTTTCAATATCTAAAGCTAGACAACATTCTAATTCCGGCTGTTGTTCTAGAACATGACAAGTCTTGCCTCCAGGCGCACAACAGGCATCTAAAAAGCGTAGTCCTGGTTTTAAGGATAATAGTTCTACCGCTAATTGTGCGGCTGCATCTTGTACAGAAACATCCCCTGAATCAAAACCAGGTAATGAGTGTACATCCGTAGGTGTGTGTAACATTATGGCTGCAGGTATATATTGATGCTCAGTCGCAGAAATATTTGCTGCTTGCAATTTTAATAAGTAATCTTGCCGTGAATTTCTAGCGGTGTTTACCCGCAAAGTCATCGGTGGATGTTGATTGTTGGCTAGAGCAATCTCTTTCCAGTTATCCGGCCATGCATGTTGAATGCGCTCAAGTAACCACTGGGGATGATCGTAAATAAAATCCTGATTATTGATTAATTGCTCGGGTAATTTTTCTTGCTCGCGACAATAGCGGCGCAGCACAGCATTAATCAAGCCCTTGGCCCATGGTTTTTTTAACTCATTCATCAGCGCTACAGTTTCTTGAACCACTGCGTAGTCAGGGATGCGTAAAGCATCTAGCTGGTACAGTCCAATCATCAACGCTAATAGAAGATCTTGATCTTTAGGGATTTTGTTTAATAAAAGCCCCGCAATGGAATGTAAACGAAACCAATGCCGGCACACACCAAAACACATTTGTTTACACCGTGGAGAAATTTCAGGATCTTTGGCTAAGATCTGCGATAATGGCAAGTGTTCATTGAAGACTGATTTCAATACGTTTAATGCAATTAATCTTTCAGACTTCTTCATGTAAAAATCATCGGTGGATGTAGTTGTGTGCGAGAGGAGTTAAGCCAGTCGGCAATGGAAATCACATTTGCTCCGGGCAGTTGAATCCGTTTAATCAATATAGATTGCCGGCCTGTACTTACTAAAATCCCATTATTCTCAATTGAGATCACAGTGCCTGGCGGGCAATCACTGCTTAATGGCACTACACACGCTTGATGGATTTTGATGGTTAATGGACCTGCATGTGTATAAGCGATTGGCCAACAAGAATATGCGCGAATTTTTTGATCGATCACCGCCGCACTTTCGCTCCATTGAATTTTAGCATCCTCTTTATTTATCTTAGATGCGAACGTGACATGCGCTGGATCTTGCTTTTGTGCAGAGGCAGTGCCATTAGCCAAATCATCCAATGTTTGTAACAAAGGTGTTACTGCAGCACGCGCTAATTTATTCTGTAGAGAGGCATTAGTTTCATCCGGCCATAGTTCGCATTTGCTTTGGATTAAAATATCACCAGTATCCATACCCACATCCATATGCATGATAGTGATCCCACTATGTGAATCACCCGTAAGAATAGCATGCTGAATGGGGGAGGCGCCGCGCCAACGTGGCAACAGGCTGGCGTGTACATTAATGCACCCATGAACTGGTATACTCAGAACTGAGCGTGGCAGAATTAAGCCGTAGGCTATAACAATAATTACATCTGGTTGGAGTGCCGCTAAATTGTCTATAGTTAGTTGATCTTTAAAGTTTATCGGCTGATATACCGGCAAGTCATGTTCTATTGCCCATAATTTAACTGCTGAAGCGCGCAGTGATCGACCACGTCCTGCTGGACGATCTGGTTGTGTATATACAGCCAGTAAATTATGCGCGGATAAATTTAATGCCTCCAAGCAAGGCAGTGTAAATTCTGGTGTTCCTGCAAAAACAATATTCATTATTTAACTGTATTCTGGCGTTTATACTTTTCCAGCTTGCGTCTGGCAAGACTTCTTTTTAACGGGGAAAGTAAGTCCACAAAAAGTTTTCCATTTAAATGATCAATCTCATGCTGTAAACATTCTCCGAGTAATCCATCCGCGGTAATTTCAAAAATCTTCCCGGTTTGATCCTGGGCACGTACCGTAACTTTTTCAGCACGAAACACGTTTTCATACACACCCGGCACAGACAAACAGCCTTCTTGGTATTCAATGCGCCCCGATGATGCAATGATTTCTGGATTAATCAAGACCAGTTGCTGTGTTTTATCACCGGTAACATCTACAACAGACAAACGCAACTTAACACCGATCTGTGGGGCAGCAAGGCCAACACCATTGACGTGATACATGGTTTCAAACATATCATCAATTAAAATTTGCAAGGTATCATCAATCTTATCCACGCGCTGACATACAGCGCGTAGTATAGGATCGGGCAGATAAATAATTTTTCTTAATGTCATGGTTTTATGGATTTTAAAATAATAAAGGCATGCTATTATCACTAATCTTACGCTCGCAAGCAAGAAGAACATGGAAAATCCTGACAATCAGTATTATTTACTAGCTTTAAATCGCCTGCCATTTGTTGGTCCGCGTACTGTTTCAAAGTTACTTAACAGATGGCCTTGTTTGGCAGATTTATTTTCTTTGTCATACATGCAACAGATTTCATCAGGTTTACCGGAGCGCTTGGCTAACGCATTATCCAAATTTGATTTATCTCAGATTGATGCAGATCTAGCTTGGGCTAAATTGCCGGATCATTATCTTTTAACATTAGATCACCCGTGTTACCCGGCCTTACTTAAAGAAATTTATGATCCACCATTTGTTTTATATGCTGCAGGTGATCTCTCATGCCTAAAGGCAAAAACATTGGCTATTGTTGGTTCTCGTCAACCATCAGTCACCGCCAGTGAAACTGCGCGTAAATTTGCTTTTGAACTAGCTAAATCAGGCGTAACGATTGTTAGCGGACTGGCTCTGGGGATTGATGCACAAGCTCATTCTGGCTGTATAATGGCGGACGGCAGAACTATTGCGGTAATGGCTACTGGTATAGACTGTATTTATCCACAACGACACGCACTTTTAGCGCGGGATATTATTAAAAAAGGCTTGATTTTAAGCGAGTTCCCATTAAAAACACCGCCGATCGCTGGACATTTCCCCCGAAGAAATCGTATAATAAGTGGCCTATCATGGATGACCTTAGTTATTGAAGCAGCAATGAAGAGTGGATCTTTGATTACTGCCAGGTGTGCAATTGAGCAAAATAGGGATGTTTTGGCTGTTCCTGGTTCTATATATAACCCAAACGCACAAGGTTGTCATTATTTGTTACAGCAGGGCGCTAAATTGGTGACTTCCAGTCAAGACATCTTGGAAGGCTTTGGGATGACAGTCTCAGGCGGCAAGCATTTTTCTTCAACTGAAGATCTTGCAAATGAGCACAAAAGTCTAGTAAAGTGCATGGGAGATGATACGATAAGCATCGATAAAATGATGCTTGGCACCGGGTTAACACATGAGGTTTTAGTGTGTTATTTGGCTGAATTAGAATTACAGGGTTTTGTCCGTGCTGTAGGCGGCGGTTATCTAAGGTGCTAATTATGAAAGATCATTTATTTGAGATCCTGTTAACATTATTCGAGCAAACGTTAACGCACTTAAAGAAAACACAAGAACCATCCATAATCAAAGAAGATACTGGTTTTGTTACGACACAAGAACAATCTAAAGGCCTACAACTTGAGTTTATCAATTCGGTTAGTCCAGATTCATTACGTATATTTACAACCGCAGAACAGTTGAAGTTTACTCGGGCCAGCTATCAATTTCTAATGCAATTTTTTTCTACCCATATGGTACATTCCGCGACTATGGAGTTGATTATCAATCGTTTGCTTTTTTCTGACTCACGTTTTGTTTCTTTGCAGGAAACCAAATGGATGATTCGTAATACTCTAGCTGAAACGTTGAATGCTGATCAATTGTCGTTTCTTGAGCTCGTTCTTTATCAAAAAGAAGATCGACTTCCGCTGCACTGAAAGAGGTTACTTGCACATGACCAAATATTTGGTGATTGTTGAATCACCGGCTAAGTCTAAAACCATTCAAAAATATTTAGGCCCAGACTATGAGGTGTTAGCCTCTTATGGTCATGTGCGGGATTTACCTGCACGCAAAGGCTCAGTCAATACTGATCAAAATTTTGCGATGACTTATAGTCCGATTGAACGTAATGCTCGACATATTGAAGCAATTGCAAAAGCTTTAAAGAAAGTCGATGTATTATTACTCGCAACAGATCCGGATCGTGAAGGTGAAGCCATTTCTTGGCATGTATATGAGCTTATGAAAGCACGTGGACTGTTAAAAAATAAACAAGTGCACAGGATCTTTTTTAATGAGATTACAAAGCGTGCTGTGCAGGAAGCTATTGCTCATCCGCGTGAAATTGCCATGGATTTGGTCAATGCACAACAGGCTCGCCGGGCATTGGATTACTTGGTAGGTTTTAATTTATCTCCTTTATTATGGAAAAAGATACGCCGAGGGTTATCGGCTGGACGAGTACAAAGTCCAGCTTTGCGTTTAATTGTAGAGAGAGAGCTGGAGATTGAGCAGTTTGTAGCCCAAGAGTACTGGCAGTTGATTGCTCAATGTCGTAAAGATGTTAGTGCATTTGATGCACGCTTGATTACTTATCGCGACGAAAAATTACAACAATTTACGGTGAATAATAGCGAGCAAGCACATGCGATAAAAGATGATCTTTTAAAGCAGGCACAGGGTTTTTTACGTGTGTTGCGTGTAGAGAAAAAAGAGCGCAAACGTAATCCATCTGCACCATTTATTACTTCAACATTACAGCAAGAGGCCGCAAGAAAACTTGGTTTTACAGCACGTAAAACCATGATGGTAGCGCAACAATTATATGAAGGTATAGAACTTGGTTCGGGCACAATGGGTTTGATTACCTATATGCGTACTGATTCCGTGCATCTGTCGGTTGAGGCGTTAGATGAAATTCGTGCATATATAACCGAACGTTATGGTGCAGATTATTGTCCTGATCAACCACGGGTATTTAAAACCAAGTCGAAGAATGCTCAAGAAGCACATGAAGCAATTCGCCCAACATCGATAACACATACTCCGGAAATGATCAATCAAGCACTCACCCCAGATCAGTTGAAGTTATATCAACTGATCTGGAAGCGTACGTTAGCTAGTCAAATGGCAGTAGCAATTTTAGATACAGTCGTTGTGGATATGAGCTGTGGTGCACAAAATATTTTTCGTGCAAATGGTTCTACCGTTACTTTTCCTGGATTTCTAACTGTATATGAGGAAAGTCGAGACGACACTAAAGAGGTTGATCAGCAGGCCGTATTGTTGCCAACTTTAGTCATTGGAGATGCCATAGCCATTGAAGATCTGTCTGCAAATCAACATTTTACTGAGCCAGCCCCACGTTATTCTGAAGCTACGCTGGTCAAAGCGTTGGAAGAGTTTGATATTGGCCGACCGAGCACATATGCGGCCATTATATACACTCTGCAGCAAAGAGAATACGTGATTGTGGATAAAAAACGCTTTTTCCCAACAGATGTTGGACGTATCGTCAGCGGGTTTTTAACCGATTATTTCACTCGTTATGTTGATTATCAGTTTACAGCACAATTAGAAGATACATTGGATGCGGTAGCACGTGGTGAAAAAGAATGGGTTCCAGTATTAGAAGAGTTTTGGCAACCATTTATTGAGCAAATTCAAACAATTG
>CANNIJ010000045.1 GCA_947505025.1 Legionellaceae bacterium
ACTGACACTTTATTTAACCCGAAATTTTGCAGATTGGTATAACTTAATATAACATCATGGTCTTTATTGGTACCTAGTTTATAACCTGCTCCTAGCGAATAACCCCAGCGGTTGTCTAGCCCAATGTAATTCAAATTTTTTACATCACCAGCAGTATTGTTACTAGTAGTAGTATAAGGTAGTGCGTCAATACCTGCATCACCTAAACTGCCATAAATTGGGGCCAGGTAAAAAATGAAATTCTTACTATCACTTTGAACATCACCCATAGTCCCTGCATGTGTGGTTATAGACATAGCAGTCATGAGCGCGGTGATGACGGCTTTTTTTCTTTTATTAATCATATAATCCCTTAATGTTAATATTAATATTAATATTATCTTGATCTTGATCTTGATCTTGATCTTGATCTTGATCTTAATCTTAATGTTGCAAACATGTCAAACTTTATATCTATGGCATATCAAAATAATTTGTAACTACCCGTGCCCCAAGTGATCCGCGCAAAAATTGAACACAAGCTATAGCATTCATGACTACAAAAAAAACTAAAGTTTTTTTAAACGCGGCCGATACTGCACACATCATCATTTTATGGGACTTTACTATGCCGGACAGTACCAGCGCAAAATGCGCATTGAGTGTTAACAGCAAGCAACTAGAACTAATCAAAGCCTCGCTGCTCGATGTAACACAATCGCATGCCCTCAAACTACAATTCATTAAAGATGAACTGGACTCAGGTAGATATACAATTGATAGTGAATGCATTGCGCAT
The DNA here is from genome assembly GCA_947505025.1 of Legionellaceae bacterium. GTDB lineage: Bacteria > Pseudomonadota > Gammaproteobacteria > Legionellales > Legionellaceae > CANNIJ01. The sequence goes on from CANNIJ010000045.1 coordinate 779, forward strand.
AAACTCCTGGAATATACAAAAATTAAAATTCCAGAGATGGCGTAATCAGCATGTAACTCGTATACTCAATATCCTAAAAGATAATCCGAGATGATCTCATGTGGTTTAATAACGCAACTATCTATCATTACGAGTGCCCGCCTGAACTGAATATTGAAACCTTAATCAGCCAGGATGCATTGAAACCATGCCCTGCGCATGCACGATTTATTTACGGTTGGGTGCCAGCATTCCATGATGCATTTACTCATGAAACAGCTGGTTTCAGCTTGGTTTGCTTGGGCAAAGAAATGCGAGTTCTGCCGCGCAGTGTAGTTAACCGTATACTCGAACAACGCGTTTTACAACTTGAAACCCAGCGCGGCTATCCAGTCAAGCGTGCTGAATCAGCACAAATGGCTGAGGATGTAGAGTTTGAATTACTGCCTCAGGCATTTTGTGTGCAAAAACGTCTGTTTGCATTATTCGATCACGCTAGACAAAGATTGATTATTAATACCAGCAGTAAAAACTCCGCGACACAAGTATTGGCTATGCTACGTAAATCAATACCAGAAATGAGCATACTGCCATTGATTTTCCCAGACAAATTAGCCATGAACTTTACTAACTGGATTATGTATCCAGAAACCTTGCCGGCAAACACACAACTAGCAGCAGATTACGTCCTTTTTTCCATGGAAAATGAAAACAAACGCTTTAACTGTAAAGGCTGCTCTAACCTGGATGAGGAAATAATTGATCTAATCGCTAAAGGACTTGCTGCATCTGAAATTTCATTAATCTGGAACGAAAGAATTCAATTCACCTTAACCCAAGACTTAACCTTTAAGCGCCTAAAATGCCTGGATCTATTACAAGAAGATCTAGAGGAACTCAGTGCATTAGATGATCAAGAAGAACAACAACAAGCATCATTGGTGCTGCTCGCTGGCGAGCTAAGAGAATTAGTTGATCATATTCATGGCTGTTTAAACACCCAAGAAAACACTCAAGGTGATATGAAACTGGCGGTGATTTGCGACTGATTTTTGATTAGGGTTTATTCTCAGGTCATTTTTTAGTAAACTACGCATTCATTTTTATGACTGTAGGTCGATTGGTTGAAGCTTATGCGCACGAAACTACGTCATTGTTGGCTGATTATATTGTGTTCTTGTGTTCTGTCAGTCTCAGTTGCAACGGCAACACAAAACTCATGGGATGTTTTACGTCTACAATTTAAACTAAATCACCAGGTGACTCAGCCTGAGGTACAACATCAATTGCAGTGGTTAGTTGCACATCCAAGTTATATTAATAAACTCGCGCAGTCAGAGCCGTATCTATATCATCTGATAACAGAGGTTAAAAAACGCGGTCTGCCCGGTGAAATCGTGCTAATTCCAATGATTGAAAGCTCATATGATCCTTTTGCATACTCCGGTGCAGGTGCTGCTGGGCTCTGGCAACTTATGCCGGGCACAGGCACAGATTTAGGCTTAAAACAAGATTGGTGGGCCGACTCAAGACGTAGTATTCGCCCCTCAACAGATGCCGCAATGAATTATTTATTATATTTAAATCATTTTTTTCATGGTGATTGGATTCTTGCTTTTGCAGCGTATGACAGCGGCGAAGGTACCATGGCAAGAATAATCAAGGCCAGTCATCAAACAGGCAAGTCTATAAATTTCTGGACATTACCAGTCCCGCGTGAAACCAAGGCATATATACCAAGATTATTAGCTTTAGCTGAAGTAATTCAGAACCCAGCCCGATATCACGTCAAACTACCTGCTATACCATTGGTACCATACTTTCAAGAAGTAAACATCGGCAGTCAAATCGACTTAAATCATGCCGCAAAATTGGCCGGCATTTCATATAAAAAATTATTGCAACTTAACCCAGGCTTCAATCATTGGGCTACAGCACCATATCGTCCGTATAAACTATTAATCCCAACCGATCGTGTACAGGTTTTTAGTCGTAATCTGGCTAATCTGCCTGAAGATCAACGTGTAAGCTGGACCAGGCATCAAGTAAGTGCTGGGGATAACCTCGTGATAATCGCACAAAAATATCACACAACAGTTAACCTAATTAAAGAGCTAAATCAGCTGAAATCAAATTCAGTCAAAAAAGGTGCTTATGTTTTAATCCCCAGTACAAAAAATACGGTTGTAGTTGAGAACTATAAGACTGATATCAAGAAAAATATACCAACAAAAATTGCCAGCAAACCCAGTAACTATAAATTAATCCATATAGTGCAAAAAAATGAAACATATGCGCATTTAGCTAAAAAATATGGGGTAAATAAACAACAAATTATCGGCTGGAATCACTTGAGATCCGAAAAAAATCTGCGCACCGGACAACAACTGGTGATCTGGCATAACAACCTAGTTAAACCAACTATAACTGCACATAACCTGGCAGTTACGCGTCAAATCCAACATGGGTTTAACCATTTATACACAATCAGATCTGGCGACACCTTACAAAAAATCGCCAGACAAAATCACTTATCCTTAAAACAGATTGTACGATTAAATGCAGGAGTTAATCCGCGCTCGTTAAGACCCGGGCGCTCGATTCGTTTAGCCTGATAGACTTCTATTTTAAGTATATTCTACGCTTAAAATCTCATACTCGACCAAACCACCGGGGGTTTGCACACACACTGTGTCATCAACTTCTTTAGCAATCAAGGCACGTGCGATCGGCGATAAATAAGATATCTTACCTTGTTTAATATCAGCCTCGTCCTCACCCACTATGTGGTAGGTCATCTCCGTATCTGCTGGAACATGCAATACATGAACTGTGGCTCCAAAAACCACCTTACCATTATTAGGCACATTTTTAATATCCACCACCTGAGCATTAGATAATCTAAATTCCAGTGCTTGTATACGCCCTTCTGCAAAGCTTTGCTCTTCACGTGCTGCATGATACTCAGCATTTTCTTTTAAATCGCCATGTGCGCGCGCAACTGCAATAGACTCAATAATTCGCGGACGATCAATCGTTTTTAATCGATGTAATTCTTGTTGTAGCGTAGCTACGCCTAAAACTGTCATAGGATGTTTTTGCATAAGAATTTCTCTCTCTTTATCATTAATACTGTGTTTGAAAGTATAACAACTAAGCCTGACCACACAGGTTTTTTCCAAGTTTACACACGCAAGCTAGATTTGCCAATGCCCGAGTTAAAGTCAGTGGCAAAAAACTCATAGGACTTGTAATCTAAGCGGTTTAACGGCATGATCGGTCGCTCAAATTCACATTTAGGATATGTGATGGAACATTGTATACAATTAAAAATTCTTGACCAACGCCTGGGCAATATGATCCCATTACCCAGTTATGCTACAGATGGTTCAGCTGGACTTGATTTGCGTGCGTGCTTAGATGAGCCGATCACGCTGCTGCCACAACAAACTATACTTGTCCCCACGGGATTATCTATTTATATCGCAGATCCAAAACTAGCAGCTGTGATCTTACCTCGCTCAGGTTTAGGCCATAAACACGGGATTGTTCTCGGTAATTTAGTCGGTCTCATTGACTCAGATTATCAGGGTGAACTAAAAATATCATGCTGGAATCGACATGCCAGTGAACCATTTACTATACAGCCTTTTGAGCGTCTGGCTCAATTAGTTTTTATTCCTATAGTTCAACCAACTTTTACTGTAGTAGAAACATTTGCGCAAACTGTACGTGGTGAATCTGGTTTTGGCAGCTCAGGGAGGGCTTAACATGCAATACCATCAGCGTTTAATAGATCCAGAAGTATTTCGTGCGTACGATATCCGCGGCATAGTAGATCTACAACTAGATGTCCACGCATTTTACAGTATTGGCCTGGCCATTAGTTGTCAATTACATGCGCTTAATCGAACCAAAGTCATACTAGCACGTGATGGACGTAATACCAGTAATGAATTTTCACTGGCCATAGCCCAAGGATTCACTGATAGTGGCATTACTGTACTCGACTTGGGCGCAGTTACAACACCTATGATGTATTATGCAACTCATGTAACCGATATCGACAGTGGTGTGATGATTACTGGCAGCCATAACCCAGCTAATTATAACGGCATTAAAATGGTAGTTGCAGGCTCTACTCTGGGATCATCAGCAATACAAGAATTATATCGCCTGAATCGGGAAAAAACCCGTACTTTAGGTCAAGGACAACATCTTTTTCAGGATATATTTTCACAATATGCCAATAAAATAACTGCGGATTTATCCTTAAGCCGTAAACTAAAAGTTGTTGTAGATGCTGGTAATGGTATTGCTGGTCCATTTGCACCGTTTATATTGCGCGCTTTGGGCTGTGAAGTAATCGAGCTTTATTGTGAGGTTGACGGAAACTTTCCCAACCATCACCCAGATCCATCTGCAGAGCATAATTTGATTGATTTAAAAGCTGCTGTTGCACAGCATCAGGCTGATGTCGGACTCGCTTTTGATGGCGATGCCGATCGACTGGGCGTCGTAACTGATACAGGCGAATCTTTGTGTCCTGATCGACTGATGATGTATTATGCGCCGGATGTATTAAAGCGCTATCCCGGCGCAACTATCGTATACGATGTGAAATGTTCACGGCATCTAGCCACGGTAATTCAGCAAGCCGGAGGCCAGGCACATATGTGCCCGACCGGACATTCAATTGTAAAATCCCGAATGAAACAAGAAGACTCTCCATTAGCAGGAGAAATGAGTGGACATTTATTTTTCAAGGATCGTTGGTATGGATTTGACGACGCAATTTATAGTGCATGTCGCCTGTTGGAGCAATTAAGTAATTCATCCGCGAGCATTAGCCAACAATTTGCCAAGATCCCTAACAGCATCAATACACCTGAACTCAAAATACCCGTCGCAGACAGTGAAAAATTTTCTGTAATGCAAAGTTTTACCGACAGTGCGTATTTTTCTGATGCTAACCGAATCACTATCGATGGTCTAAGAGTTGAGTTTACTGACGGCTGGGGCTTGTTAAGAGCATCTAACACCACTCCATGTTTAGTGGCGCGCTTTGAGGCCAACGATCTCAATAGTCTAGAGCGCATTAAAGCCTTATTTCAAGATCAATTACACGCAGTCGATGCTAGCTTGACACTGCCTTTTTAGGACTATGAACACATGTTACAAAAATTAAATGAGCGGATTCAAGGAATGGTCGCATGGATCATAGTTATACTGGTTGCTGTGACCTTTACATTATTTGGACTAGATTACTATTTACAGGCACGTCATGAATCGGCCGCGCTCGCCGAGGTTAATGGTCAGGCAATTGAAAGTGTCGAGTTTCGTCAACAATATCGTCGCCAAACCTTACAACATCCGCAGTTAAGTGTCCAAGCATCGGCAGAAATAAAACAACAAGTATTAAACAATATGATTGTTAAAAAAGTTGCAGGCCAAGCAGCACATGAACTGGGTTTTGCGGTGAGCCCAGTTCAGGCAAATGCAACGGTTATGAACATACCTCAATTTCAATACAAAGGTAAGTTTTCAACTGCAAATTATGCACAGGCATTACAAACATCTTTTTTTACGCCAAGTTCATTTCAAGCAGAAGTTCAAAATAGTATGTTGCTAAATCAACAACAATTTGCTTTTGTGAACACAGAATTTGTGCTGCCAGAAACCTTTGATGCCGATGTAAAGGTTTTCTTTCAAACCAGGGACTATGATTTTTTACTAGTGCCTGCCAAGCTTTTTTTAGCCACAGTGCATGTGTCACCTGAACAAATAAACAATTATTATCAAAAAAACACTAAAAATTACCTGGAACCAGAACAAGTCAGCATCGAGTATTTACATCTTTCCATGCAAGACATTAAAAATAATATCAAAATTACGCCAGAAGAAATTAAACATTATTATGCTGACAATCAAAATCATGCTCCGTTTGAATCCGAAAGTAACAAGATCAAGCAACAGCTGATTAATGACCAAGCACAAGCAGCATATGCTAATGCTCTAGAACAATTATCTGAACTCAGCTACGAAAACCCAGAGAGTTTGAGCGCCGCAGCAAGTGTATTACATTTACCCATACAGCATTCAGAATTCTTTGCAAAACAAGGCGGCACACATGGGATAACACAAAATCAGCATGTTGCACGCGCAGCATTCCGTCATGATGTATTAGATGATGGCAATAACAGTGCTACGATTCCAATCGGTGATAATGAGGTGATCGTACTTAGAATAAAACAACGACGTGCTGCTCAAGTACAAGCATTATCTGCTGTCTCAGAAGGTATCGAGCAAAAACTAGCCTTAAGAGATGCCCGTAAACTAGCTCATAAATGGGTGCAAAACTTTTTAAAAACTAATCCCAACCAGACATTAATTAATCTACCGACAAAAATCCCTGGACTAACATGGCAAAGGATCGAGCACGCAGCTGGCACAAAAAATAGCCCAGAGAATAAAGTTGCGTTTAGTTTACCCAAGATTGGAGCTGCGGTTGTGGTCAAGGTAACTGACGGAGATTATGCAATCGTGCAACTAAGCAAAATTCAACCCGGCGTCATGACTGATCCTGCCAAGCGCGTGGCTCTGCAAGCACAATGGGCCGCTGAGCAAGGTGGAATGGTTTATGATGCATTTATTCAAGACAAAATGCGGCATGCAAAAATCCAGAATCATCGGTCGGCCAAATGATTCAATTTAATCAGCTTAGCTTGCAAACTTTTTTAACTGAATACTGGCAAAAAAAACCCGTTGTTCTGCGTCAAGCATTATTACTAGACAAATTACCCTTGACAGCAGATGAGTTGGCAGGACTAGCTCTGGATGAAAACATGGAAAGTCGTCTGATCACACAAAACCCTGATCCTACGATCGATCAATCTAGCAAGTGGCATCTCAGCACTGGTCCTTTTATCGAGTCAACCTTTGAAGATTTACCCGAAACACATTGGACTTTGTTGGTGCAAGGTGTTGATCGTGTAGTGCCTGAAGTCATGCTCTTATTAAATCAGTTTGATTTTATTCCACAATGGCGCGCAGATGATGTAATGATCAGTTACGCGACCGAGCATGGTGGAGTAGGTCCGCACTTCGATCATTACGATGTGTTTCTTTACCAGGCCACTGGTACCAGAGAATGGTCATTAACTACCAAGAACTGTTGTGTAGAAAACCACATAGCTGGCATAGACTTAAGAATCATGGCCGAGTTTGAAACCGAAGAAACTTATGCCTTACAGCCAGGTGATATCTTATATGTGCCGCCATATGTAGGTCATCATGGCGTCTCGACAAGCAAGGAATGCATGACTTATTCTTTTGGTTATCGAGGATATTCAGCGGCAGAACTTTGGGAAAGTTTTGGCGATTTTTTATCTGAAAAAAATCTAGCGACCGAGAGTTATAAAGATCCTAATTGGCTCACACTCATTGAGCCGGCAGAAATCCCAGACTCAGCCTGGCGCGAAGCACAGCGAAAATTGCTGGATTTGATCCAGGATGATCAGCGCATGGCAGCATGGTTTGGCTGTTTTGTCACGCGATTAGATGCATCTGCAGAACAACATATGCCTGTTGCGATCGAAGAGCAAGATGATCCTGGTCGTGCATGGTTGATGGCACAATTACGCCAAGGTACGGATCTTGGGCGCGATGGAACGTGTAGAATTGCGAGATTATCCGGGTCCAATGAACTTTTCATTAATGGCAATCTTTGGCCATGCAACGCATGTACTCCAGAATTAGTCCAGTATCTGGCTAATCACCGCGAACTTAAATCAATCCAGTTAAGCAAATATTTAGATCAAGAAGCGGATCAAGAACTTATATATACATTGTGGAAACAGCAGTGGCTGTGGCTAATACCGGTGGCCGTTGATAACCTTGACAGATATTCCTAGCTGTTCTATACATAATAAAGAGTGCTAGCATCGTGAATATATATTCCTGTTATCTTGAAACAACATATATGTACACTCAAGAATCCCCATAATAATAACCAGATTCAAGATTGTCCCGATATAATATGACTATAATGGCCGCAAATGTTGTGATCATTAGTCACAAACCTGGGAGGCGCTGTGATTGATTTCTATGCATCTATCCTCGCAGATGAAATAAAAGCTGAGTTAGTCTACGGAGAAGAAAACAGTGAAATTATTGCTGGAGAGAAAACATTAACCTGTTACTCCACGATACATAATGCACGAAAACATAAACACATTCCGCAATTAGAACATACAGGATTTTGTATCGCAGCGGAAAACTCTGGTTTTAACGATTTCACCAATCAAGATAAAATCATAGAACTTTATTATCCAATAATTAGAGAAACTCTAAAAAAACAATTAGAGAATAGCTATCATATAAAAAATTGTAAGATATATCTATTTAATAATTATTTAAGAAATGAGAGTAGCACAGATCTGGTTTCTATAAGTAACAGGGCTCCTGCATTAATAGTCCACGCTGATTACTCACCCAAAAGCTTAGAAGATTTTTTTACTGATAGAATCGGTCATCTCTTTAAAAACTTCTGTGGTAATCCTAAGGAAATGATAGGCAATAAAAACTGGGGTTTTTTTAATGTATGGAAGCCTTTAAATCTGATTATTAATTCTACGTTAGCCTTGTGCGACAAGAGTAGCCTGATCCAGGAAGATATTTATAGAAACACAAATTACATCAAAACCAATGAAGTCTCTCACATTATGTCACTTAATTACCGCAAAACTCATAGATGGTTTTACTACCCATTAATGCAACCGAATGAGGTTATAATTTTTGAACAATACAAAAGTGACTTGGGGTTCAATGAGTTTATTCCTGCTTTTCATTCTGCATTTAAGATAGATAAATCATTGTATGGTTATGCTCCCAGACAAAGTATTGAGATCAGGGGTTTAAGCGTATGGGAATAGATTGGCACTGTAAGTGGCTAAATCTGTGCACGCTGTGATCTATAGTTAACCCAAATATTCAGCGTGCACGTCGCATCATGTACAAACCTAACAGCGCAAATAACCCTGTTGGTAGAACTGCGGCTAATACTGGTGGCCATTGATAAACTTGACTAGCTCCGCCTAAAAAACGATTTATAATGTAAAATCCAAAGCCTACTGTGGCCCCCGCCATTAACTTTGAACCCATCGTTGATCCACGTAATGGGCCGAAAATAAAAGGTATCGCTAAGAGCATCATGACTAAAGTCGTAATTGGTTGCATTAACCGCTGTGAATATACCAATAAATCATGCGGGGCAATTGTTTCAGATCCAGAGTGCAAATGCTTGTGCAAAGTATACAGCGTTATTTCATCTAACTCACTTTTATACGCGCCCAATACAGCTGGATTCAATGCAACCGGCCATATCATCTCTGCGTATTGTTGTGCACTGGTATGATCTGGGTACAATCTTGTTTCATGCACGCCACTGGCCTGCCAACGTCGCGCAGCTGTTTGATAGACTATGTTTTCGATCCGGCGAGTAACGCTCAAATCATGATTTTTATTGAAATGAAATTGGATTACATCATGTATTTTATACTCAGATTCTACAGTGCCGATTAAAATCATGTCTTGCTGGACGCGCAACCAAACACCCGCCTTAGTATGTAAAGCATGATCGCCACTCAGTGCTTGTTGCTTGCTTTGATTAGCCAGATGTACCATTTTCGGTATCAAGCATTCGCCAGATACTGTGGCCAGAAAAATCAGCACACATGCAATTTTGATCACAGCCAGTGTGATCTGACCGATTGAAAATCCAGCAGCGCGCATAACAACTAACTCTTGATGACCGGCCATTTGCCCTAATCCAATCAAACAACCTAATAAACTTGCCATAGGAAAAAACAAATATACTTCATACGGTGTTTCAAGTAACACATACTTGGCTGCGGCCAAGATCCCATAGCCACCGGTTCCTAAAGAACCTAACTGACTAGCAAATAACATAAATACTTGTAATCCAGTTAACATCAAAATTACCAGAGCAATTGATCCGAGTACTGTGCGTGCAATATATATTTCTAGTTTTAACATAACTACCTACGTGCATTAATCACTAGTAACGTCACCCCAACCATGGCCACAGCAAGATGCAACCAACCCATACCAATCCACCACGGTACCTGTCCAGATACAATCCAATCTCTCGCAATGAACATGAAATTCGCATACACTATAAAAATTAAGATTGCTGGTAATAATTTTGCATACTTGCCTGCTCGAGGATTCACTCGACTCAAAGGCACCGCAACTAGTGTTAACACAAAAACCATTAAAGGCACCGATAATCGCCACTGTAACTCCGCAGCTTTTTTAAGATCTGGATTATTCATTGGCCATAAGTCACTCAACTTTGCCGTGCGCAGATCATTTTTTACTCGCTGATCCGGATGCGGCAAGCGATGTTGGTAGCGTTCAAAGCGCGCAACTTGATAACCTGCAGATCCTGGCTGACCCTGATATTTTTTACCATTAATTAAAACAACATGATCCTCATGTGTCTGTGGATCGCTGGTTAAAAAAGCCTGTTCAGCCCAGATCACATCCCATTGCGGAACCCCTGCAGAGTCTATCAATCTGGCAAAAAAAATGTTGTGCGCCTGCAAATGATTCGGACTAATCGATTCCACATAAAATACCTGATTACCCGAAGGTAAGGCCCTAAACCTACCCGGCAAAATAGTTTGAATCAACGTTTGGATCCCCGTTGTTTGCAACAATCTAGCTCTCTGATAAGCAATCCATGGATTAGCCAGCATCATTGCTGCCGTGATTAATGCTACCACTGCAGCCATAATTAAACTGTGCTTTAATAATTTACCTTGACCATAGCCACAAGCTTGTAACACAGTCATTTCACTTTCAGCATACAAACGTCCATAGGCAAGTAACAAGGACACATAAAAACCCAGAGGAAACAACAAACTTAATAAATTAGGTAACTCTAATAGCATTAATTTCATTACAAGCATACCTGGAATCGTACCGCTAGCTGCACGATTCATATATATAACAACCTGATTACTCATAAAAATAAGCATCAAAATGGCAGTTAATGCCACTAATGTTACACAGACTTCTTTAGTTAAATAACGAAAAATTAACACAGTAGTAATCCTAACAAACTCAAGTTAAACTAGTCTTTTTTATAGGACATTATCATGGATTATAACCTAACGGATACTCCAGATCTTATCACCAATGATTGTTTGGTGGCCGGTGTTTTTTCTAAACTCACACAAAATGATTTACACAGCAGTTGGGATCCGCAAATTTGCAGCATAATATCTCCTTGTGTAACTTTGCTAAGTGAGCCAGGAGATATAACATGGCGCACCACTCCTGATAATAAACAATTACTCATAATTCAATGTGGCGATGAGAGTGATTACGATGAAAAAAAACTCGCAAAATATCTAAAAACCATCGCCAACTCACTAATCAATAATCATATTGAAAAAGCCACGCTCTGTTTACCAACATTAAAAAAACGTCAGCCAAATTGGCAGCTGCAGTACATGTTACTAAAAATGGACGCACACTTCTATCAGATGCTTGATTTTAAGTCAATAAACAACAAACCTCATTCAATCAAGTGCTTGAATATTTGCCTGGCTAACACAGATCAGGACACGCTCACTAATGCAGTCTCGATTGCCGCCGGCATTCGACTGGCGCGTGATTTGGCCAACATGCCTGCCAACGTATGTACTCCAGCTTACCTGGTTACGCAAGCACGCACACTTGCCGATCAATACAACTGTATGCATTTATCGGTATTTCATCGCGAAGATCTTCAGGCAATGAATATGTGGTCTTTTCTTGCAGTAGCGCAAGGCAGTCATGAGCCACCAGCTTTGATTGAATTACATTATCGCGGAGCAGCTGCAGACGTCCCGCCGATAGTTTTAGTCGGCAAAGGCATTACTTTTGATTCAGGCGGGATCTCACTCAAATCTCCAGCCGGCATGAATGAAATGAAATACGATATGGCAGGTGCAGCCAGTGTGCTGGGTACTTTAAGCGCGTGCGCAGCATTAAAATTGCCACTAAATATTATTGGTTTGATGGCATGTGCAGAAAATATGCCGGGTGGTGGTGCAGTGAAACCTGGCGATATCGTGCGCAGCCGTTCAGGACAAACCATTGAAATAACTAACACAGATGCAGAG
>CANNIJ010000046.1 GCA_947505025.1 Legionellaceae bacterium
ATAGCCGAACAAGCTATGCTTAATACAGCAATCCCGGCAATTGGCAAACCCGCGTAACATAAAGCCACGCATACAATTGCCAGCGCGACTACAAGCAAAAAAAAGCAGAACATACTTAACTGCGCCCGCTCCCAATCATGCTTGTTCTTAAGTTGTAAATCAGCTAGTCGCAGGTCATAAATACCTGTTTTTGGATCATCTGCTCTTAATTCAGCACGCAGTGCTGTGATCGCAGCCTTCTCTTGTTCATAATATGCCTTGGCCTCCAGCCAACCATTCAAACTCATACTTAAATCAACCACCAGCAATCCCAGGGTAATCAGGCCGCCGGTTGCTGCACTGACTATATTGAGAGCACCACATGTAACAACATTTCCCGGCCCCCAAAAGATGACGTCATTTACATACCAATCCTTTGAGGTATCGATATAGTAAGCTAATCTTTCCAAAAACGGGACCTGCTGGCAAAAGTCTTCAGGGGCATAACAAATAAGAGACACGTCATCCAATATTCTAAGTAACCCGCGCAAAGCATAAATAACATAACTCATGTGTCCGGCATATGGCGCAAACTCATTCAGAGCATCTACACCCGGGCCATTTGCCAGGCCAATGAGGGTTAAAATGTCTTGCATAATGCCACGGCCCCAAACCCAAAACAATCGACCTGCATTTATCCAGTTGATTGTGGGAGTAATCGGCGCGTACGCTGGTTCTAATCGATATTGTTGATATCTTACTATCTTTTCTATACTGTCTCTATTAATCGAGTTATAAAAATCTAGATATTTGTCTAGCTTTAAAATCCTAGCTTTTAAAGCCTGCTGCCGCCCCCAACCAAAACCCCACTCATGATTCCTGGTCTCGTATATATCGAGCTCAATTCGGGCTCTCAGCAAAAAGATTGCAAATGTCAAATGTTGGGAGAATTCTTCTTTTTTTGTGATATTGCTATCGACACCTTTTAGATGTTCGATATATTTTGGATTTTCGAGAATTTGAAACTTTGTATCAAATTCCTCAATTCTGTCCTCCAAGCGCCAGCGATTTCTGAAAATCGGTAATATGTGCTCTGGCGGGAGTATGTCTGTTGACATGAATAGATTTTTGACTGAGTCTTGATCTGCTTGAGTTAATAATGCAAAGTCGTATGTTTTTAGTATCCTATGTTGAGCTGCTTGTATGGCATTGCCGGTGTATCCTCGCTCGGCATTCCAAAACCAACCACGCCCCTTAGATGCGCTCATTTTCGAACCTCTTCAGAAGAACATTTATGTATGCTCAATGCATATTACCTAGTTCATAAGGTAAATTATAACACGGATCTTGCCGCAAAAAAACCTAACCGCGCACAGAATTTGCATTTCAGGAGCAAAATTATACACATTCTTATCTTCAACTCCTAAGATTCACATGTTAATATGTGCAGCACATTTACCTTAACATTAACAATAAGGATTGCTATATGCTTAGAGTTGTTGGATCTACATCGATTTTTCGCCGAATACTACCACGTAGCTGTTTACACACCACAACACCAGATGTGATCCAGGCAATGCGTATTAAGTTTCAAGGCAAGGAAAACTTTGAGCAGGCGGTCAGGCTCGAAATTATTGACCTTAGTACATTAAAGTTGTATCCAGCAATTAAGGTTGCAGAAATAAGTGCCCTATTTGAACAACAAAAGCATTATCCCGATGCACTAGGGTTTATTAACCAGCATGAATTGTTATCTATAGATAGATTAATGGCATGTGAACTCGGTGTAATCAAAGCATATAAAGCGTATTTGTATCAGCTGTCTCCAGCTAATTTGAGGGCTGGTGCTTATGATATAGAGAGTTGGAGGAAATTGCCTGTTTCCATACAAACAGTACTGATTACCACTAATGAAGATACTGAAGCTTACTTTCGCCCAGCTCCTGGCTGCGGTTGCTAACTATCAACTATCAGGGCAGTAAATCTTATGGCTAAAAATAGCTGTGCTGCCTAGATTAATGCTTACGGTTTAGGTGACTGTTATGTGGGTCAGGAACTGTGTTTACATTGTCTAGTATTGTTTGCGCTGCGGTTATAAACTCTTTCATGGCCAGAGCGTATTTCTCTGTATCTGCACTTTTAAACTGGCCTGATTTTAGGAGTGCATTGTACATTTGTGCTATTACTAGTAAAATGGATTCACTTTGCATTATATTAACCCCCAATCTTTGTGCTCTGATTATATCTTAATGGGCACAGATTAATCATATCATGCGGCGAGTATAATAAATACATCAGACGGCTTTCTTTTCGATTTCTTTACACTTCAGTCATACATTAACTCATCCAGCGGCGTGTAATCCGTCTGCGGACTACCTTGGACTAACTCATGAAGTACATCGGTCATACATAATAACCGTAATGTATTCGGAGTTACATTGTCAAAAACCACTTGATGCCCAAGAAGCGCCGATTCTGTGTCTGTAAAGGTTATGCCCAGTCCGTAGCCCAAGCACAGTGAGCATAACTGATCTGCACGCCTTGCGATTGCTGGTAATAAGCCTGTGGGTGCAAAAACATCCGCAGATGAAATCATCCGGTCATTTAAGTAAAATCGTGCATTCATACGTGCGGCAATTAATTCCATGCATTTCGATAAGTCTTTTTCCATTTATTGCCACCAAGATTGGACGGTTTTTACCGGCCCAGCAAAAAACAATCTTACTGAGCGAAAAAATACCGGCAGTGTATAACCATAATGCTCAAGAATGCCAAAGAAAACCGCTGAAACCAAAACTAAAACCCCGGTCCATATGCGAATGTGCATCAAAAATATAAAAACTGGAAACACTGCGCGAGCATCCACCATAAAAAAGCGCGCAACACGAGCTGAGTCGCGCCAATGCGCTGTTTGAGCAAATCCTTCAGCCATGTTGTTCCTTAAGTTTAAAACCATTGAACTATAGGATTCAGCCTATTACAGTTTAAACTTTAGGCGATTACAGATAAAAACACAATCATTTTTACAAATGGCTTGTAACTGTTTGCATTGTATGTTGTTATTTTAGAAACGTTCTACGGTTCATGCCATAAGGACTACCATTGAGACCACAGATTATTTTTTTTAAGTTCCATGGGAGCATATTAAAAACTTGCCTGATGATAATGGTGCGGGCTATAAATGGAGTGCATGGTTTGATGTTAGCTCTAATATTAGCCGCTGGATGCCAAGATCGACCTTATGTTCCAGAAGCCACGGATAAGCTACCCACTCAAATGCCTGGAACTTCGGACAAGATCAAAGAGCAATGGCAAGCTAAAATTCAGCAACAAGGCGTACAGTTCATATCCTTAGGCCAAGATCATTTGATCAGTATCTCTGCCGAACTATTGTTTCCGAATCAATCACCGTCGCTAAACTGGAAAGCGTACAAATTATTAAATGATATAGCATGCTACCTAAAACAATTTAGAAAAATCAGCGTGAATATCGTAGGATTTTCTGAACCATATGTATCTGCCGAACGTGAACATGCTTTGACCTTGGACAGGGCGCGCGTAGTGGGCAATTATTTGTGGTCTCAAGGGGTTGAAAGTCGTTTTATATTTACTGAGGGTGTGGGAGCAGATAAACCAAAAGTTGCGTACACAGTATCAAGTGACGCATCTCCAAATGCCCGGATAGAAATTACTTTTAGGCATGCTGCAGGCTAGGAGGAGCGATGGGAAGTATAGTTTGGAATACAATTAAACAATCAAAAAACTTTTACGTCAGAACATATCGTTTGACTGGAAGTTTGCTGGCTTTATCCTTTTCCACCACCCTGCTGCTGATCGCAGGCATAATCTATACATTCATAAATATTTCACCTATAGATTTTTATGCAACTAATAGTGAACATCATCCCATAACACTACAGCCTATGGATCAACCTAATTACTCGGCTCAAGCTTTGCTAGGAGATGAAATCGAAACAGATCGGAAGCCAGAAACCAATCAACGTGCGTTAGCTCCATGATGCATAATACAAACAGAGGTTCATATGTCTGAAGACGCTTTAACCAAGGTAATAATGCGCAACGCTTTTTATCGCGATGGACAGCACAAACTAATTGTGGTTTTTCTTCTGTCCGTAGTCGTTAATATCGCGCTAACAGTATTGTTAATTTATATGGTCACACATCCACCTACACCCAAGTATTTTGCTACCAGCAGTAATGGCCGCATCACACAGCTGGTCCCATTAAATCAACCAAACACATCTGATAATGCTGTTATCCAATGGAGCAGCGTGGCCACGATGGCGGCTTATTCGTATAACTTTGTAAATTACCGTTCTGAACTAGAAGCTGCCTCTGGATTTTTTACTGGAGCAGGTTGGGACCAATTTATGGAAGCTTTGCAATCTTCAAACAATCTAGATGCAGTGACGGCGAAAAAACTAGTAGTTTCAGCGGTAGTTACTGGTGCACCAATAATTTTGAAAAAGGGCATGTTGAGTGATCGTTACGCCTGGAGAATTAAAATGCCGCTGTTAGTTACATACCAAAGTGCCAGTGAACTCACACAGCAAAATCTTATAGTGACTCTTTTAGTAACTCGAGTGGACACTCTGAACTCTCCTAGCGGAATCGGCATAGCACAATTTATCAGTGCTCCGGCCAGCACAGGGAGTCAGTAATGCGAACTTTGTTTGGTGGCAGAGTGGTTGCTTTAATATTACTCAGCAGCCTGAGTCACATGGCGAATAGTGAGCATTCAGCATCAACAACTCAAGCTATGGAGCAATTACGGTTTTTACAAAAACGCTTAAATCCACAAAAGAATACGATGGACCAACAACCAAAAATGCCGGCTGAAGTGGCAGAAGAACGAACCGTTGAAAAGCCTCCGGTAAGTGTTAGGAACTTGCCGGACACTGGAACGGAGTCGGCCAGTTCATCAGATAAAGATGTTATTAATAAACTAGCTTTCGCCGGAGTTACAGAACAATTATTTCCCTTGGAGCCCAAGCAAATCATTAAGTTACATAAACTATTTAATCAAACAGAATATGCCCGTGCAACATCTCCTAACACCCCACCACGCCCAATTGCTACCTCACAATTTGTAAATTTGTCTCCAGGATCGACTCCGCCAGTAATTAGACTATCTCAGGGCTTTGTTTCCTCGTTAGTATTTTTAGATTCTACTGGCGCGCCCTGGCCGATCCAGGCGTATGATTTAGGCGATCCCGCTGCTTTTAATATAAAATGGGATACCACAAGTAACACCTTAATGATCCAGTCTAATAAATTATATACATATGGAAACTTAGCTGTGCGTTTGCGTGACTTAAATACACCGGTGATGTTAACGTTGATCCCTGGCCAAAAAGCCGTGGATTATCGTGTGGATTTACGCGTCCAAGGATATGGTCCTAATGCACAGAGCATGCCGATGGAACAAGGGCTACCGCCCTCAGCGAGCGATCTCTTGCTACATGTCTTAGACGGTGTACCTCCCGCAGGCAGTAGCCGATTGGTCGTAAGTGGCGGTGATGCTCGTGCTTGGTTGGTACATGATCATATGTTTGTGCGTACAAATTTAACAATACTATCTCCAGGGTGGCTGGGTAGCATCACTAGCGCGGATGGAATGCACGCTTATGAGATGCAAAAATCACCAGTTCTACTGGTGTCCTGGCATGGTCAAGTAATGCAACTAAAGGTGGAAGGGTTATAACATAATGACCAGCAAAAAAGAGAATATTAAAGCCTTATTTGTTAATACCCGTACGCGGATTATCCTCGTTTTTACATTTGTGTTATTACTAATCATGGTTGTATTGGGCTTGCTGAAATTTGGTCCAAAAAATCTAGGTATTGACTCAGGTGCAAATGTAAAGCGAACTCCTGTAGGCATTAAATCTATACCTGGAGCATTAAATCAAACAGATCAATACGCCAATTTACAACAAACACAAAATATTCAACAGGCAGACCAAGCTCTTAAATCTGGATCCAGTTCTATACCAACCATTATTAAATCACAAGCATTTTCGGATGCTGGAGAATCTATTGGGGCACCTAATGGTGCCGGCAGCTTAGATTTTACTACCCTAGCACGTCAAGACCTGACTGGCCCGACAAACAGCTTATGGTTACAGTCTGTTCGAGAAAGTAATTGCAGTGGACCAAGTGTGCGTCTGGCTATCAAACAAGGCGCTAAACTAGCTAATCTGAAGTCAGTTTGTTCGTGCGTTCAATTAAAAGTTGTTGGTTATTCTTCGTCTGAACTCAAACCTATATGCAGTTGTCAGGAATTGAGGGGTTCTGGGTTTAGCGTGAAGGATATTAAATTGGCTGGTTTTTCAGCCAAAGAAATGCAGGCTTGCGGCATGACTGCATGCGAAGAATATGCTGCAGGATTTACTCCGCGTGAAATGAAAGACGCTGGTTTTTCCGATGATGAGCTAAAAGGTGCCGGAGTTTCAGACAAGGACATTGCACATGTCGGTGGTTTGCCAGATGGAATCGATGCTGACGCAGTACGTCAAGCCGGTTTACTGCCAGCTGATCTGGCCAAGCTGCGAGCACAAGGTGTGACTGCAGCTGCAATACGACGTATATCCGGTGGCGACGCTGCACAATTAAAAGCTGCTGGTTATAGCCTTGATGATTTAAAAAATGCTGGATTTACACCAGCCGAACTAAAAAAAGCCGGTTTTTCTGATTCTGACATCGCAGCAGGTCTTGAAGGAGTCTTGCCCGATGGCATTAACGCAGACATGGTACATCATGCTGGTGTTGATCCGACTGCCTTAGCCAGGCTAAGGCAGTCGGGCGTATCTGCAGCTGCCCTGCGTAAACTAAATGGGGCTACGGCCGCACAATTAAAAGCCGCTGGTTACAGCCTTGATGATTTGAAAAAAGCTGGATTTACACCGGATGACTTACGCGCAGCAGGATTTTCTGATCCAGAAATTGCAGCATCAATGATTAACCCAGCAAAAAATGGCGACTGTAGTCCGGCCTCATTAAGTGCAGCACATGCTAAAGGCGTATCAGCAAATACTATTCGTAATACATTAGGATGCAGTACATCCAGCATGAAAGATGCCGGATATTCTCCTCAAGAGTTACACAAAGCTGGTTTTAACGCAGCAGAACTAAAAAAAGCAGGGTTTAATCCGACAGAAATCAAAGGAGCCGGCTTTAGTGCAAAAGACTTGCTCGATGCAGGCTTTGATCCAGTACAATTAAAAGATGCTGGGTTTACAGCAGCCTCACTATTAAAAGCAGGAGTGAGTCCAGAAAATCTCAAGCGTGCAGGTTTTACACTTAATCAACTCAAAACTGCCGGGATAAATGCTGATGCTCTAAAAAAAGCTGGCTTCACACCAGAACAGCTAAAAGCAGCAGGTTTCTCTGCAAAAGAATTAAAAGCTGCTGGGTTTACAGCTAATCAATTAAAACGTGCAGGATTGTCTAGCGATGATCTGCAAGCCGCAGGCTTTGCACCTGGGGATGCAGTCCTGGCTAGCTTAGATAATGCTATGCCAGAAAAAACAATTATGCCAAACAACAATTTGGTTAGCCTGATCCCAGCTATAGGCGGTGGAGCAAATTCTGATGTAGCGGCAGCAAATGCGCAAAAATTACAAGCAATGCTCGATCAACAACGTACGAACATGGCTGAACAGCGTTATCAACAGAAAATACAACAAAAATCAGGCTCTATGCTCGGAGCAGCCAATCAATCTTTACAAGCATTTCGTCTGGTCGCGGCACAGCAATACGTGGCATCATCGTTAAAAGACAAGGATGTCTTGGCCATAAGCAAAACTAGCATTAAAAATATTGGCTTAACACAAGAAACACAGTTAGCTGTGGCTGACAAAAACCTGGCTGCAATCATTAAAACAGGTGACGTGGTTTTTGCTGTAATTGACACTTCTGTAAATAGCGATGAACCCAGCCCAGTTTTAGCAACCATTGTATCTGGAAGCTTGAAGGGCGCGAAATTGATTGGTACATTTAATTTGCCGGCTAATGCAGATAAAATGGTCGTGATATTTAATACTTTGTCGGTGCCTGGAGCTATGGGAACCGTGTCAATCAATGCATTTGCAATCGATCCAAATACTGCGCGCACAGCTTTGTCTAGCGAAACAGATCATCACTATTTATCACGTTACGGCTCTTTATTTGCTTCAACCTTTTTAGAGGGTTTTGGTAATGCATTTCAATCCGCAAACACTACGATTTCAGTCGGTGGTACTGGCGGACAAACCAATACTACCGTATCGAATGGTATTGGACGTAGTGCGCTAGAAAATGCAGTAATTGGACTTGCTACATTAGGTAAATCATGGGGGCAAGTCGCACAACAAAATATGAGTCGCCCCACAACAGTGCAACTATATTCAGGAACGGCTGTTGGGGTTTTATTTACACAAGATCTAAAAACTATTTAGAAGGTAAGCAATGGCCGAAAATGATGAATACCAGTTTGTAGATCCGGATGCATTCGAGCCCTCAGAGAATGTAGACTCGACCAATACAGGTGAGACCAAGACCAGCGGTCTAGTCAATACTCCAAACATTAAACTTAATGCATTAATAGCCGTTTTAGTGCTTATTTTTTCTGTAAGCATTTATCATTACATTACTCATCGGCATAAATCAGCACCAGTAAATGTTATACAACCGGTGCGCACAATAATCCCTACCAAATTAATTGAGCCACAAAATCCACAGCCGCAAGCAGTTGCTATGCCTGAGGTGGTAACCGATACACAGCGTCAAATGGACCAAACATTATCCTCTGTACAAGATACGCAGCATAACATGCAGTCTGATCTTTCAGGGATGAACGAGCATGTCACGCGTCTAGATGAACGCTTGGGCACAATCATGACGAGCATAGAATCACTAGCGCAACGTGTGGACCAATTAAGCACTACGCTAGATACAGAAGTGCAACGGATAGAGCATGCATTGGCAGCTCGTACGCGAACTGTACACAAAAAATCATCCCATCATCAGCAAAGACTCAAACCCGAGATAGTTAAGTATTATGTGGAGGCAGTTATCCCTGGACGTGCATGGTTAATTGGTTCAAATAGCACTACAATTACCGTTAGTGTGGGCACACCAATACCCGGATATGGGCGTGTACGTACAATTGATGCCGCCCAAGGACGCGTATTAACTAGCTCGGGGAAAATAATGCGCTTTAGTCAAGATGACAGTTAGGGCTGAGCACTCATGGCAGAACAAACAAACGTTTTAATAAATCTTGCAAACTCATTGCTACCAGTTGAGAAGTTGGTAACTGGAGCAGCGTATATAATTGGTATTATATTTGCGATGAAGGCAATTATGTTACTTAAGTCACATGCAGACTCAAGGGGACAAGGCGGGCAAGGCGGACTAAAAGAACCATTTGTGTATTTTATAGTTGCAGGGATGCTGATCTATTTCCCTACTGGCTTTGAAATACTCATGAACACCACCTTTGGATACCCTACAGTCCTCAGTTATTCATCAATGAGTAGCAACAGCACATTGATCAACGCATTATTTGCTCCAGGTAATGACATGGGCAGTGCATTGGCATTAATTATTCAAGTCTTGGGTGTATTTGCATTTGTAAAAGGTTGGCTGATGATCGCCAAAGCCTCATCTGGAGGGCAATCATCTGGCGCTGGTAACACCGGTAAAGGTTTAATGCACGTATTCGGCGGAATTTTAGCTATGAATATCATTGGCACCTTGCAAGTGATCAGCAATACATTGTATGGTTCTAATTAATACTTTGGAGAATAAAAATGAAAAAAAGCACAAAAATTAGTTTAGTATTAACTGGGGTTGCTGTTACAGCATGCTCATCACAAGTTTTCGCAGCCGATAGTATGACTCTGGGTGGCATGGCTAGTCAGATCATAGATTCTCTAGCCAGCGTGACCAAATTAATTACGGCCGGAGCATATATCGCAGGGATGGGCTTTGCTGTGAGTGCTATTTTAAAATTTAAAGCACATAAAGATAATGCCCAACAAACACCGATCGGCACACCGATTGGATTAACCTTTGTGGCTGCTGCTTTAGTATTTCTACCGAGCATTTTAAGTATTACAGGTCAGACAATGTTTAAAGGTGGTACCACTGCAGGTCCAAGTGGTGTTGTCTTTACAAGCTCATAAGAGGTAATGAATTGTGCCTGGAAACCAACTTAAGCTGACTCTGCCACTGAAGACCAGCTCCGGGGCTTGGCGTTTATATTCTGCTCGACAAGCAGATCTTAAATTCCAGCCATTTGCAGAACGTGTTTTGCGTCGAGACGCCTATACATGTATTTATTGCGGTTTTCAGGCACAATTACACCAACAAATTATTAATATCGATCATAATTATACAAACAATACTCTAGAAAACCTGGCGACTGCGTGTTGTTTTTGTGCTCAATGTTTTTTTATAGAGTCAGTTGGTGTGGGCGGTTATGGGGGCGGAACCTTAATCGATTTACCAGAAATGTCACAAATAGAATTAAACAGTCTGTGTCACGTATTGTTTTGTGCTATCACTAACGATACTGGCTATAAATCTAGTGCCCAAACAATTTTCTTGGGGTTAAAAATGCGCTCTCAAGCAATGGAAAGCCGGTTTGGTGCCGGATCGAGTGACCCGGCAATGTTTGGTCATTTACTATTAGACTCAGGACCACATTCCACTGAAAATATGGATCGTATTTTTAAGAATATTAGACTACTGCCTTCGCGAGCTAAATTTCGCACACAAGTTGAAAGCTGGGCAACTAGTGCCTTGAAAGAGATTTCAGCGGAGACCATATGACAACTTTAGCCGAATCATTTTTTGCAGGTACAGACACTTTTTTTGCGTGGCTAAGTACTTCATTAAGACAAACGACAGCGTCTTATTGCGATTTAGAAACGGCTGATAGCCCTGATGTGTTAGTTAACCACGATGGAACCTTGCTCAGCGTGCTACAAATAGAAGGAATCACCGCACTAGCTGGCACCGATGAATTTGAACAATTGGTCAATGGATTAAATAATGCCTTTCAAGGCGCCATGGGGCGCTCAGGACATGCTTTACAAGTGTATTTTAGTCATGATAAGCAAAACATAAAGCAAGTTATAAACGAAATATATGCACCTGCTGAGGCTACTGCCGAGCGACTACGCCTGTCTCTGGGCGATCTATTTAACGAGCGCGTAAATTTTATGGCTAATTATTGTGCTGAAGAGAAGTTGTACTTCGTACTTTATACCAGACCATTCAACCTGCCAAGTGATCAATTAAAAGAGGCCAATAAAGAACAAACAAAACGAGTTAAAGAAGAAAAAGTACCTGCTTTTACTGTATCTCAAGCTGTATTTTCAGCGATACCTGAGTTACGAGATACTCACAGCGCATATGTTAGATCTATCTTAAATGATCTGGATTCCCTGTCTATACTTGCTAGACTGATGCCAGTACATGAGGCCGTACATGCAATTCGCATGACAGCCGATCCTTTATTTACTGCGGAAGACTGGCGAGCTAGTTTGCCTGGAGATATGCTGGCTGTACGTGAAATCAATGGCTTTGAGGGTGACCCGGCTGATTTATTGTGGCCTTCATTAGCAAAGCAGGTTCTGCCCCGCGATGCGGTCATAATTGACCGCCGAACAGTGCTAGTCGGGGATATATTATATTCTTCAATCTACGTTGATCTATTCCCAAAAGATTTACGCCCATTTATGCAATTATTTAATCGTCTTTTACCCACGAACATTCCTTGGCGTATCTCTTTTTTATTAGAAAGCGAGGGTCTAGAAACAGTCAAATTAAAAGGTTTATTAGCCGCTATTTTATCTTTCTCATCTTCGACTAACCGTTTAATAAGTGATGCAGTAAACCTGCTAAAATTTGTGCAAATAAATACCGACGAATCTATTGTGCGTTTACGTGTAGTCGCAACCACATTCGCTCCAGAAGGTAATCTAGCACTATTACGTCGCCGATCCTCTGAGTTAGTCAAAGCCATGGAGGGTTGGGGATCTATGAGTGTATCTGAGATTTGCGGTGACCCATTTGCAGGCTTTGCTGCCAGCATGTTAGCCACAACCTTAGCAAGTCCAGCAATTCCTAGCATTGCACCTTTGTCTGATGTGTTTTCCATGTTACCAATCACGCGGCCGGCATCACCCTGGAAAAATGGAGCGTTACTTTTTAGATCCCCAGATGGAAAGCCCTGGCCATTTCAACCCGGATCACCCCAGCAAACAACATGGATTGATTTAGTCTATGCAAGACCAGGATCAGGTAAATCAGTTTTATCTAGCGCTTTAAACCTGGCGCTGTGCTTGTCTGGTGGATTATCACGCCTGCCCCGTATAGCGATCATTGATATCGGTCCATCAAGTAGTGGACTAATCTCACTGCTAAAATCTGCACTACCCGCAGAGAACCGTCACTGGGCAGCTTATCACAGACTGCGAATGACTCCAGAATACTCTATAAACCCATTTGACACCCAACTTGGATCCAGACTGCCTATAGCTTCAGAACGATCATTCCTGGTTAACTTCTTAACATTACTGACTACCCCACTAGGATCACCCAAGCCATACGATGGAATGCCTGACCTGGTCGGCATGGTGGTGGATGAGATGTATCGAAGCTTCTCCGACGCGTTTAAACCAACACCATATGCACATGGAGTGGAAGATTTTCTGGATAGTCTCTTAGAAGAGATCGGCTTTGTACGCGATTCAAATACAACCTGGTGGGAAGTGACTGATGCATTATTTTCTGCAGGCTTTGAGCATGAAGCCATGTTGTCTCAACGCTACGCCATGCCATTACTGGCTGATGCCGCATCAACCTGCCGAATATCATCCATTGATGACTTATACGGAAAAATAACTGCACCCACGGGTGAATCTTTA
>CANNIJ010000047.1 GCA_947505025.1 Legionellaceae bacterium
CACGACAACTAACGGCAAACCTAGCAGGTTTGCTTGTGCGCGCAACTCCGTTATAAGTGCTTGATGCCCAGAGTGCACGCCATCAAAATTACCAATAGTTGCAACACAACCGCCGATCAATGGCGGCGGAGTTTGCTGGCCAAACAACAATTTCATACAACATTCTCTTGCCTAAGATCTGCGAAAAAATTAAGATTTAATCGCTGAGTGTACGACTAACATATCACATTGTGCGCCGTGCAGCAAAGCATCTGCCGTAGATCCCAGCAGCAAAGCCAAACCATGTTTGCCATGACTGCCTGCAACTAGCAAATCAATTTTATGTTTTTTAGCCACGCGCAATACTTCATTTTTAGTAGCACCAAATTCCAACAACCGATGCGCCGCATCAACGCCCAAGCGATCAGCTAAAGAATCTAATTCTTTCTGCGCCTGCTCGCGAATAGACAGCTCAACCTCAGCAAACCCAGCAAATCCAGGATACGCATAAGCAGGTATGGGCTCAACCACATGCACTAAAAAAAGCTCAGCATGATTCTCATCCGCAATTTTCTTAGCCTTATGCGCAGCTTGTATCCCAACATCATCAAAGTCTGTGGCGAATAGCACCTTTGTATACATAAAAACTCCTTGTAAGAATGGTATAGGTATATAATGATATTAGCAGATAGATTGATGTTGAGCTAATCTGGGCTAAGGGTCAAGATTGAAAGATGAATTAGTTATATTGCTTTGGATTTCGCTTTCGCTTTTACTATTATTGTCTACAGGAGCATCAACTACAGCTCCAGCATCAACTACAGCTCCAGCAGCAGCAGCTGTCTTCTGGTCCTCAACCACAACACCCCCTAAGATCGCTGTGATCTGAAAATCACTATTATCGCAGGGACGCACAGCATTCAAAATAGTCTCTATTTCCTTACTTTTTGCATTACTGTCAATAGACAAAGACCTGCCTTTGGCAATAACAATAGCAGGTATGGCCACACCTAATCCGATGGTCACACCAAGCCAAACAATACCTACTGGAGCCAATAATCCGGTAGCTATCAGTGCTATGCCAATGGCAAGTGAAATGGCATATATCCATTTAGTCTTGCTCTGATGTTTTTCATAAAAACTACCTGGCTTATTTAAAGCTGCCATAATTTTTTGTTCTTTATAGTAATCACCTAATTCAGTTAAGATATCCTGATCTAAAATACCTTCATCTTTTAAACCACAACTCCCCGGGCTATTAAGTGCGGCACTTTTCTGGTGATGTTCTGATTTAAATAAATCTGCAAATATATTGACAAATTGACTTCGCGCATCTCCTGTATCATCAAATTTAGGCAGTTTTCCTTTGTCCTCAAAATAAATATTCATAGCTTGGGCCATCATTATTTCTATTCCTGTGCGATCTTTACCTGACTTGCAATTAACCACAGCTGTACCACCAGCTCGCTCAACAATCACGTGGCATAATGCAGCGGTAAATAAATTTTTATTACGAGAACCAAATGGTAGGTGCCATATGTTTGTGTGTGACTCAAGTGCTGTGATAGCTTTATCTAATTTATCTAATTTATCTGGGGCAGAACTTGCAAGGCTGGCTTTTAAACGCCCTTGTGTTGCTTTAATTTTACCCAGAAAACCACCAACATAAACTCCAGATGCAATCCATCCACGGCCCTGCCATCCACCTAAAAGGCCTATATTTAAGTCAATTACATCTAAATCTTTATTATGTTGAACTGCAGAATATTGGTTTACAGCAGCGGTTTTTTGTTTGCTTAAAGTATTATTATTTTCTACACCACTCAAGCCTGTAGTATCCAATATCACCTGTATTGGATTTCCTTGACTGCGCAAAGTTAATAGACCCAAGCATAATACTGGAGGTGGAATATCTGTTATAGATAGATCACCCCCCCAGAATGCCTTAAAATTATTCACAACATCTGGTTTAATACCATCCAACATCTGTTTAACATTCTCATTTGCACTAGATTGCCCGTCCGCAGAGAGTTTATAAGCAGTAGGCACGCCCATGCGATAACATGTAAATTGAGTGTCTTTGAATTCATTGGTTATTTTAGCCGCATTTGCTATGCCGGGTAATTTTCTTAGTGTTGCTGGTAGAGAGCTATCTGTATATATTGAATCTATATGTTCCAATAAAAATTTTTTCTCCCAAGCTTTAAGTTTTTTGACCCATTTAGGCGATGTTGTTTCTTTTATTTGTTTTAGAAAAGTTTGTTGTGCCTGTGTTAGGTTATATCTGCACGTCTCTTCTGTTATTGTGACTTGTTCTGGGATGCCAGATACTTCTGGCTTAGTAACAATCTGGGGTTTATTTACACTCCAAGCATGATAAGCTTCAGCAAGAGCAATCTCTTTTTCTTTAACACCAATTATAACTGCTGCTTCTTTGATAAAGTTCTTAGCGGCAGCGTTATATTGGTCTAATTCAAAGTTTGCACGCTTATATTTAGCCAGTAAGCTATCAATCTGATCTTTTTTCTGGTCATCAACGGATCCAAGGATCAACATGCAACCTGCTTGATATGATGCTAATCTATCGATGAACAATTGTTTAGTTTGTTCGTTATTTTGCTGGACTTCAGGCATTATTATTTCCTATATAATCTTAGTTTCCACTAGGTTTTAAACCCTTAGTCATGTTTTATAACTATAGATCAAATTTTGACTGTTAATTAAATTGTTTAACTGATATTGACACGGTAACTGGCTCTATTTACGGGCCAATAGCTCACTTAAAACATTAGCCGCAGCATTTTGTTCGGCTTTTTTACGTGTTGATCCTTGACCCACAGCGCTGTATTCGCTCACGCTGCAACGTACTTGAAAATCTTGTGCGTGCTCGGCTCCGCCGACTGCATGCAGCGTATACACCGGTAATTGATGTTTGTGTTGTTGTACGTACTCTTGAAGTTGAGTTTTTGCGTCTTTTACGTTATGCGTTATTGTTTTGTTATCTAAATGTTTTTTATATAAATGTAAAATTACTTTTTGACTTGCAGCAAAACCACCGTCTAAAAAAACTGCCGCAAAGATGGCTTCTAAAGCGTCGGCAAGAATGCTCGGCCGCTCAGATCCGCCGCTGTTCAATTCTCCTGCTCC
Organism: Legionellaceae bacterium; assembly: GCA_947505025.1. GTDB lineage: Bacteria > Pseudomonadota > Gammaproteobacteria > Legionellales > Legionellaceae > CANNIJ01. The sequence goes on from CANNIJ010000047.1 coordinate 3,127, forward strand.
CAGATATAAAGCCGGACCTATCTCTAAAAATTGAGCTAATTGTGTCAACGTCTCAGCTTTGACCAAATAGGCACGCAATCGACTTAAGTCCCCTTCTGTTTGTTCTGGAAACTGAGTGAATAATGCTTGTGAAATCACCATGCTTAAAATAGCATCGCCCAAAAACTCATAACGCTCATTATTCTCAGAGCTGGCACTACAATGAGTCAGCGCCTGCTGCAAATAAGCTGGTTCCTTGAACTTATAGTTCAATTTATCACATAAAATCATATGCTTACTGAAATTCATTCACACCACGCATTAAACTTAATGGATCAAATGAAACAATCTGCTCCACCGCACACGATCGGTTTTATTGTTCCAACTCATCCAAATGGCCATCGCCTGTCCACGTAAATATTCATCGCCTACAAAGCCCCAAAAACGGCTGTCAGCGCTGTCATCACGATTATCGCCCATCATAAAATAATTACCCACCGGTACAGTCACGTCAAAATCAACTGCGGGCATATCTGTACGCACAAAAAGATCATGTACCACGCCATTTAAATTTTCTTGAAATTCTGAAACTGCTTCGCCAGAACTTGGATCAGTAGTGTAACGTACGAAGGTTTGCTGAATTTCATGACCATTAATCGATAAAACTTTATTATGATAAACAATGTGATCACCAGGCTCACCAATCACACGTTTGATGTAATCGTAAGACGGATTAGGTGGCCAACGAAAAACCACAATATCGCCTTTTTTAGGCGAATGTACATTGATAATCTTCTTTTCCCATACCGGTAAACGTACACCATATGCAAATTTATTTACCACCAAAAAATCACCAACGAGCAAGGTTGGCTCTAATGAGCCAGATGGGATCCTAAACGGCTCAACCAAAAAAGACCTTAAGAGTAATACCGTGATAAATACTGGAAAAAAAGATCTTGAATACTCAATGATTTTTTTCGCAATAATATTACTCACATGTTTTTTTTCCCAAAACAGCACGTCTAATAAATAAATAACGCCGCTGACTACTGATAACACAAGTAAACACAATGCAAAGTTCATAACCTTACGCTCCTTATTTTTTCCGGTCCATCTGAAATACCGCCATAAAGGCTTCTTGTGGGATCTCAACCTGCCCCACTTGCTTCATACGTTTTTTGCCTGCTTTTTGTTTATCTAATAATTTACGCTTGCGTGATACGTCACCACCATAACATTTTGCCGTCACATTTTTACGCAAAGCTTTAATTGTTTGACGTGCAATAATATGACTGCCTAATGTAGCTTGAATCGCTACATCAAACATTTGACGCGGGATCAACTCTTTCATTTTTTCAGTAACGGCTTTTGCCCGACGCTGTGCAGCACTACGATGTACAATAATTGCCAACGCATCAACCCGCTCGGTATTAATTAATATATCCATTTTAACTAAATCAGCGGCATCAAACCGTAAAAAATTATAATCTAATGATGCATAGCCTCGACTAGCAGATTTTAAGCGATCAAAAAAGTCTGATACTACTTCATTCATGGGTAAGTCATAAGTAACCGATACTTGACGACCACTGTACGTCATTTGCACTTGTACGCCACGACGCTCAATACATAAAGTAATAATCGAACCTAAATAGTCTTGCGGAACTAAAATATTCGCACGAACAATCGGCTCCAACATTTGTTTGATCTGTTGCACTGGTGGTAACTTAGACGGATTATCTACCAGTAAGGTTTCATCTTTTGTCGTGATAATCTGATAAATTACAGTTGGGGCCGTTGAAATCAGCTCTAAATTATATTCACGTTCCAAACGCTCCTGTACGATCTCCAAATGTAACATACCCAGAAATCCACAGCGAAAACCAAAGCCTAATGCTTCAGATGACTCAGGTTCATAAAACAATGATGCGTCATTCAAGCTCAATTTTGCCAGAGCTTCACGAAAAGCTTCAAAATCATCTGAATGAATGGGAAATAACCCCGCGTAAACTTGTGGTTTTACGCGTTTAAACCCGGGTAAAACCCGTTGTGCTGGATTTTTTTCTAAAGTTAAAGTGTCGCCAACCGGCGCCCCCTGAATTTCTTTGATCCCAGCTACAACATAACCCACTTCACCCGCGTGTAAAGCTGTGGTTGGGGTGCGTTTTGGAGTAAAAATACCCACTTGATCGACTTCATAACTACGTCCAGTGGACATAATCTTCATCTTATTACCACGCGCAATACTACCATTCATTATACGCACTAATGATACTACGCCTAAATAACTATCAAACCAGGAATCAATAATTAAGGCTTGCAGCGGTGCATTTACATCGCCTTGTGGCGGAGATATGTTGGTAACCAAAGCCTCCAAGACATCTTCAACTCCCAGACCAGTCTTTGCGCTCACGTGAATTGCATCCTGAGCATCCAGACCAATAATATCTTCAATTTCCTGAATGACTCGCTCTGGCTCTGCTTGAGGTAAATCAATTTTATTTAATACAGCCAGAACATCTAACGATTGATCGATCGCTGTATAACACACGGCTACAGTTTGCGCCTCTACACCTTGTGCAGCATCGACCACCAATAGTGCGCCTTCACAAGCTGCCAATGAACGCGATACTTCATAGCTAAAATCTACGTGCCCTGGAGTATCAATAAAGTTTAATAAATATGTTTTGCCATTGCGTGCGGTGTAGTTTAAAGAGACACTCTGGGCTTTGATTGTAATACCACGCTCGCGCTCAATATCCATTGAGTCTAAAACTTGCGCACCCATTTCACGATCAGATAAACCACCACAACGCTGGATGAATCGATCGGCCAAAGTTGACTTGCCGTGATCAATGTGTGCAATAATTGAAAAATTACGTATTAAGGTTAAATCAGTCAAAGCAACCGGCCTGTAAGTAAAATATTAGCAGTATACATTAGTTTTTCAGCCACCGCATTGCAAATTATCTTAGATTAAGGTCTAAACTATTTAACGCATCCGCTCTTCTGCGATTTGATCGGCAATAGAGCTAGTAGTTTGTTTTTCTTCTGCGGCTCTTTGAAAAATAGTTAATAACGTTTGATGAATATTATCTATTTTTCCCTGCATTTCCAGATCAGAGGTCTGGAGATATTGACTTGCAGCATAAATAACCCCGCCAGCATTAATCACATAATCCGGCGCATACAATATGCCTTTTTGCTGTAAAATACCTGCATGTCGTGTGTGATCCAGCTGATTATTTGCAGCTCCTGCGATGATAGTAGTTTGTAACTCATTAATCGATAAATCATTAATAATCGCACCTAATGCACATGGCGCATAAACATCGCATGGCACACTATGGATTACGTCAGCAGATACTGCAGTTGCTCCAAAAGCAGATACAGCACGTGCAACTATAGCTGGATTTGTATCGGCCACACTTAAACGCACGCCTTGTTGATGTAATAGATCAGCCAATAGGTAACCAACATGGCCTAGTCCTTGTATTGCAACATGTAATCCATCTAGTCGATCTTTCTCTAATTGAAACAGTACTGCAGCTTGAATACCACGCAATACCCCGTGAACAGTATACGGTGAAGGATCGCCGTAATTAGAGGTACTGGCAACATAAGAAGTGTGCTGGGCAATGATGTCCATGTCACTGAGCTCGGTGCCGCTGTCCATGGCCGTAATATACTGTCCATTCAGCGACTGAACAAACTCACCAAAACGATGAAAATAAGCAGTTCTATCATAGGGTGTATTGGGCTTTAAAATAACCGACTTACCCCCGCCTAACGGTAAACCAGCTAATGCTGACTTATAACTCATACCCCTGGCTAAGCGCATAGCATCTAATATGGCTTGATGATTATTTGAATATGCAACAAAACGACATCCGCCCAGAGCTGGTCCTCGTTGCGTATTATGAACCGCTACCATTGCCCGCATTCCAGTTTCAGGATCTACCTTAAAATATACGCCACTAAAACCATGAGCTAACGCATAATCCATAAAATCGTCAGATGCATTTTCTATGGCATTATGTATGTTTTGCATTGTTTCTCCTATTATGCGGGTAGTGTTCTTAAATTGATTACACAGATGAATGATGGTTAAAAACAGACATTCCATTAGTAGAATAATCAACCAATAACGCAGGCATGGGAGAGCATTGGTTGATTATAGAGCTCAGGATAATACTGGTTAACTCTCGCCATAAATATATTTTATAATATTATTAGCAACAGCTTTTACTGTTAATTTATCGGTTTCAAAACTTACGTCGGCAAGTTCATCATAAAAAGGCTCGCGTTCATCACGCAGCATTTCTAAACGTCCTGCTAAATCATCCGTTTGTAGCTGCGGGCGTTTTGTATCACGCTTTGTACGCTCAAACTGCTGTTGTAACGATGTCTTTAAATAAATAACTGTGCCTCTGCCAGCTAAAGCATTGCGATTTTCTGGTGTCATGATTACACCGCCGCCGGTTGCTAATACAATATTAGTTTTTTGCGTCAACTCATCAATTACTTTTTGCTCTCTACGCCTAAAACCTTCCTCACCTTCCACATCAAAGATCCAAGACAAATCAGCACCGCTGCGGTCTTCGATCACTTCATCTGAATCAAAAAACTCCAATTTAAGTTCTTTTGCCAAAGTACGACCAATTGTGCTTTTACCTGCGCCCATAGGTCCGATTAGAAAAATATTACGTACTTTAACGATGCTCATTTAGATTGCATACCTCATCTTCTCGTCAGAACCGAATGCGACACTCACGTCTATATTAATCTCATTCAACCGCATAGAGTATAACACACTAGTCCAGGCCTCTGGCTATAACTTCATAACCGAGTATCAGTTAAATATGATATTTTTCACGTTTAGGCAGAACAAATTAATGTGCATCTGACTTAAATTTAGATGAGTGATGTGTTTATGGTATAAATGCGCGTACAAAGTACTGCGCGCGCCAGTACGATTTTTACCTGTTAGAACTGTTGGTTTGCTGCAAAATAAAGCCTATACCCAACACACATCACAAAACAAATCCAGCAGCAATCTCCAGGGCAGATTCAGGCCATTTATATGTTGAGTGCAAAATCTTTAATCTGCTGTGTATATCTGCCGGATCTAGTCGATTGATATCTAAATCAATCACACTATCAAAGATAATCGATGCCAATGGCAGTATTTTATTAAGTTTTTTATCCTGCACTGCAGCAATTAATGCTTGAGCCGATCTTGTGCAACCATATTCTGCTTGACCAAAAATAGTCTTGCGATAGCTGGCAGTCACCAGCATTAAGCGCATAATCACTTGTTTGATTTGATCATCAGTAAAATTAGGCTGATCATTTATATCCATTAATAAATGATCCAACAACAATCCCTTATGCCCACGCTGACTAGCCCAAGACAAAGAATTACGACAGCGCAGGACTAAATCTCTCAGCGCTAAAACAACGCTGGTGTTAACTGTTTTATCGGGCACCAATGGATTAATTGGCGACAGCATGGTTTCACGAGCATTAATTAAATCACGAATACCACTATCACCGGCAAATAAAACCCCATACTGCAGATGTATATACGTAACCTTTTGACCAACTTCAGCCTGCTCCTGCTCAGTAAAGTCAGGCAACTTGAGCACCTGCTCAGAATGTTTACTTGCAATTGAAAAAGCCAGCGCACTAACCTCTAACTGCCGGGTCATGGGACCAATGATTGATGACAAATTCACGCGCATTAAATTATCGTGTGGAATTGCTTTGTCTATCTGTTTTATATTATCGAGTAAAACTCTGTACTCTTTACCTACTTTGTCCAAGCAATCCTGTACAAATTGCTGAAATTTAATGTTCAGTAAAAACCCACGATAGCTTTGAATCAATTCACTTAGATTATCCAATAATTGTGAGATCTGAGTCATGCGATACTGCTGCTTGGGCAAGCTGCTTAATTGTTGCGCCGTTGGCGCATCTAATTGCAGTAGAAAAGGTAGATCCCACTTATAATGCTCTGCACTGCCCGCAGCTTCTTGATTAATCGCTCGTACTTGCTCAACTCCACCGAATACTCTGATACCACCAACAACCAGGCTTGAGCTGTGCACTGCGGCTAAACCCGCCGGAGAATCTACAATAATACGAAAATCCTCAATCACGAGTGTAATCAATGGTAATAATCTAGACGCAACTTCTGATGCAACGCTTAATTTATCCGGAGATTGCCAGTTTTTGCCTTTTAATGTTGCCTGAGTAATCTTTTTAACTGGATGGATGAATTTCTGATCAAATTTAGTTAAAGTCTGAGTCAATTCTACAGCCAAACTAACTGGTATGGCGTTAATCCTAGTGAATAATTTATTTTTTTCAACCCGGGGCAAATGACAGAAAATAATTAATACATCCATTACATTGATAGCCTGCTTATTCACGCGCACACCAGCTGGCATCAGTGTATCCATACGATCAAATGCACGCAGCAATCCAGGCGCTTCAATCACCAGATCATTAATATAGCCTATCCTATAAGCCATATCCTCAGCAGCTCGAGCATCTGGTTTATCTTTGCCAGTCACAGGATTATGTCTTTTATAGATTAATTTATAAATATTAGTGTCCATAATACGTAAAGATCGATGTACACTATTGGCAATATCTTCTAGATTTAAATCGTGCGCTTGTTTGTCAACATAAGCACGTTTAAGCCCTGCGTTATGCGTTTTTAACTTGCGCACAAAACTTAACAATTGATTTGTATCGTTATTAATCCGTGCAATGTCCGGTGCACCAGCTCTTAATAATTCATTTAAATACGTATCAACTTGATCGCATAAATCAATACAATCATTTATATTGAGTGGAAAACCGTTTGCATCAACAGGATGTTGAAGGTTCCAGAGTAAATTGGATAAACTTATCATGATAAACCGCGGAGCGGCCAGGTCATTTAAATAATCTGATTGCTCAAATGTAGATTTAAAAAACTCAAATACTTTATTCCCCATTTGAAATTCATGATCAAGATCAGCTATTATATCCGGCAAAGCCGATACAAAAAACAAACGAATATTTTTTCGTTCTTGATCGAGCAAGTCTAAACTTGCTACCGGCTGATCGACTTGCTCACTTAAACGATAAAATGGAAGTACGGAATAAAAATCAACGTCTTTATTATTCTCGAGCACGGCATGTCGTATCCCAAAATAAGTGGCAAAAGCTGCGTTTGATTCATGGTTAGCTAGATCGATGAAATCTTTCACCACACGCTCTTCTGTATAATAATCCTTTTCTAGTTTATTAGTCGGCAAAGTAAATGTTGCAATCCCCGCAATCCGCTCTTTATCAAATGACAGTCTTTTATTCGCCAGAGCACTCATTTGACTTGACACTGCCAGGTATGAAATTGCAATGCCGCCTATAGCCGCAGAAATCACAAGTTCGACGGCATTGGCTTCAACTGCAGATCCTACTATCTTGGCATGTGATGTGGCGAATGCACCAAACTGTTCTGCTTGATTACTCACTGCAGATGTACTTTTGGTCATTGCATTCGCCGTAGCGCGTAATACTTGTTCTGCTACCTCATAAGGCATATTTAAACATCCTGTTAAGTTTACAAAAGATCCACAAGAATCTTAGGTGATCCGGGCATGGATCAAATGTCAACAGCCCCTAATTAATAATATTTGGTGTGATAAAAATCAATAATACCTCTTGGCGAGTGTGTGCTGCAGTTCGAGTAAATAAACCGCCGATTAATGGTAGTCGACTTAACCATGGCACCCGTACTGTAGCATGATTTTTATCTTTTTTATCTATTCCTCCCAAGACTAATGTTTGACCGTCACGCATTAATACTCTGGTAATCAATGTCTTGGTGGATAATATAGGCACACCCTGAACTCTTCTGCCTGAGTCTGAGTCCTGATTAACCACCAATGAAAGTGATAACTCTCCCCCTTGAATCAAATGTGGTGTAACCTTTAGACGTAAAACCGCTTTTTTGAACGAGACTGAGGTGGCACCACTGACATTGGATTCTTGGTACGGTATGTCTTCGCCAGATTCTATGATCGCTGCATGCTGATTAGTTGTGATCAACCGCGGACTGGCAATAATCGAAGCTTGACCATCACTTTCTAATGCTGATAATTCTAAATCCAGTAAAGCATGATCGCCCAATCTGGCCAATGAAATACCTATTGTCGCCGGTGCCGCCGCCAAGGGTAATGCCGCCAGGTCAAAATTAAAATGTTGCTTGAGCCCGCTAGATTCAGGTGCTGGAGCCGACAAGCCAAAACGCACACCCAAATCACGTGCGCAATCCCTGGACATATTAACAATCTTTGCCGTAATCATTACCTGTGGACTAGCAATATCCCACTGAGTAACTAACCGCTGAATTATATGACAATTAGATGCTGTATCACTTAAAAAAATTCGATTTGTTCGAGCATCAACACTAAGTGAACCGCGACTAGATAACCAAGTACCTGGCTGCTCATGGATCATCTTGGATAAGAGCATTGCTGAAGCATGTTTTAATTGTATTACAACTGATAAAAGCTCTGCATTACTTTTCAACGAAGATTTATGAGGTGCATAATCAATCAGAATTAAATTGCCCGCAACATGTTTGTCTAAACCTTTTAATTTTAAGATTACATCTAGCGCTTGATCAAATGGTAAATCATGTACCTGTACCGTCATATTTCCGCGTACAGCATCGCTGATTATTATCTTTTTCTTCGAAAAATCTGCCAGTGACTCTAATACTGTACGTACGGCAATATCTTGAAAATCCAAAGAAATACCGTGGTCTTTAGCCTGAATCGTCCAACTCAAAAACCAGCAACAAAAAATTACCATCCATTTGATCATGCTCGTGACTCAGCCGGCGGTATTCTACACCCACTATGCGCACTATGTAATACAAAATGCTGCTTGGAAAACCAAATAGCATGCGCATTGATCC
>CANNIJ010000048.1 GCA_947505025.1 Legionellaceae bacterium
AAATCATAATCAACATCCTGTAATAAAAATAGAACAATATATAACGGATCTGCTAACACCAGGAGCTACACATTATACTACTCCATTAAATAAACTTTCAGATGTTCAAGCTCAACAAGTTACAGTTCATTACGTAAATCATAGTAGTGATTGCACGCAATGGATTAAAAACAGATCTATAGGATTGTCAGAAATCGCAACTGAAGATAATCCAATGGTCTGTAGTAGCTTCAAAAATAAAGATATAACACCTATAGACGATATTCAAGATAATGAGAAAGTTATGGTCATCTCTCTTGGGGCCCTGGGTGGCGGTACAGCGCCGCGCGATTATCTTCAGGCCATACTTGATAACAAAAAACTTAGTATAACAATTCCAGAGCGCATATGTGTTTTTAGATGCGATGAAGAGCGTTATGACAGTGAACTAAAGCAATTAGCCGAGAAATTGAAATGTAAATTACACATTATGCCCAAACAGTCAGAGGATGTGGTTGCAAACTACATGAAGAGAGCTGATTATCTAATTATCAAGCCTGGCGGCATAACCACTATGAATGTCATGAGCATGATCCAACATGACCCAGACAAGACCCGGCAAATTATCTTCCATAAACCGGAAAATAAATCATGGTGGATAGAGCGCAAAATAGATGAGGTCTGGTATTGGTTATTCGGTACTGCACCGGAATTTCAGGACGGTCTGAGTTGGGAAAACTGTAATGCTAGCGGCATGGCTAATGCTTGTAAGGAGACGCAAGCTACATTTAAAACTTCTACAACAGCAGATATTTGCGAAAACTTAGAAACTGTTCGAGATCAGTCAACAGATTCAACAACTGGTATGTTAGAGGTTCTGGGTGTTAATGCTTCAGCTTCAGATTCAGCTTCAGATTCAGATTCAGATATCAGTAGTCCCCTGCTGGGTAAGACATCAAATCGCCAGGAGAAAGTAGACTTACCATCATGTCAGTTGTCAATTTATGCTAATGGAGTAACTCCCGGAGCCAGTTGTAATTAATCATCACAGCGTAGCGCTGGTATAAAAGTGCCGTCGATTGCATTAAAAGATCTAAGTATTCATGATTATGCATCCAGGCTGGCAATCGATCCATGCCATGTGAGGTATATAACCGGCCTTGGCACGCATCCTCTGCTGGAGTGTCTGAAATAACCACGGCAACACCTTGTTGCGCAAAAGTCTGGTATTGTAACTGGCTGGTGGGTCCATAAACGCAACATTTTATGCCGGCCCACTGCCGACTTTTTTCCTCAGACCATTCTGTGGATTTTACATAAATCCCCTGCCCTACAGGACGTAGCGGCGAATCTTCTGGCGTATAATAAGTGAAAATTGACGCGGGTAAACGCTCTATTGCCTGGTCAAAGGCAATTCCTTGCGGTAATAATACTGCGGCTGGATTCAACCATGCGATAACTTCTAAAATTTCCTCTGCGGTAAATGCTGCCCGACTACCGTCATACGGTGAACGCAAAATATAATTGCCTGATCGATCCGGCGCTGGAAATGTTGCCTGTAGTATGATGTCTTCTGGCCAACCTACATAACTATTCAGATCTGCAAACAGCTTTAAGACGTTAAAACCAGGCTTGATCAGCAATGCAGCCAAATCATATGAAACTACCGAGACCCCAAGTGACTGCCAATTTTTGGCAGTCAAAGTACTGCCAGACGGCGTAGATAGCATTGGGATCAAGCGCATTGTGATTCCTTATTTAAATAAATAAACATGCATCGCCATAACTAAAAAACCGATATTTATTTTCTATAGCGACTGCATATAAATCCATGGCATTTTTATGGCCAATCAAAGCGGATACTAACATAAGTAAGGTTGACTCAGGCAGGTGAAAATTACTCACCAGGCCATCACAGACACGAAATTTATACCCTGGAACAATAAAAATATCCGTATCACCACTGCAAGCCTGTAATTCACCACCACGTGCAGCACTCTCTAGTGCACGCAAAGCCGTCGTACCAACAGCAATCACACGTTTACCCGCTGCATGTGTTGCTTGTACTGCTGCACACAGCTCAGAAGTAACAGTAAATCTTTCAAAATGCATTTTATGATCACTAATTTTTTCTGTGCGCACCGGCCTAAACGTCCCGGCGCCAACATGCAGCGTAACATAAGCAAGGTTCACCTGTCGCTCACGTAATCGCTCGAATACCTTCGCGTCAAAATGCAGTCCGGCTGTAGGCGCCGCCACCGAACCTTTGTGTCGAGCATAAACTGTTTGGTAACGCTTTAAATCTAACACTTCATTTGCTCGATCAATATATTTAGGTAATGGTATGTGTCCAATATCATGCAATAAAGTATCCAATGAACCCTGTGCCTTGCAATAATATAAGTCGTCTTGCTTGTATAAAACCTCAATTGACCAACCACGGTCTAATTGAATACAAGCACCGGCTCGAGGCGCTTTACTGGCTTTAATATGTGCCCAAAAAGTATCGTCCGGCTCACAGCGCTCCACCAGCAGTTCTACCCGCCCACCAGTTGATTTATTTCCATATAAACGTGCAGGAATCACCTGACTATCATTCATAACCAATAAATCACCGGGATTTAACATCTGCGCCAGCAGATTAAAGTGCTGATGCAAATGCTGAGCCGTGCTCATGTCATATACTAAAAGACGTGAATCACTGCGGGCTGCCAAAGGATATTGGGCAATTAAATTTGCAGGCAAATCAAAATTAAAATCGTTTTTATTCACGGTCTAACTAGTTCCACTATTCCAAACAATGCATATTATACCATCAAGATTAGTTATAGGCACGGATATCAAAACTGCCAATTTAATGGCCTGGCCGTACCTTATAATACGACATATATATTATATAATGGCTGTATTCGTGTATGATGAATGAATACATATGGGCTGTTGACAATTAGACTCTCGATGAATTGTCAACACGCCATAATACACTTGTCTGCTAAGCTTTTATCAGGGATTACAGCAAATGAAATTTTCCTATGGTGTTTTAATTGCAATTATTACAGTCATCGTATTTATTTTATTACTCAAGCACGCTGAAACTACCATTCTAGCTCAGAATACAGTTTATCCTGTGCGGCAAAAAATTCACGACCAGAAAAAACTGCATGACACCATATGCCCAAAAGAATTTTATACCGTTCTATCTATAGATGGAGGCGGTTCGCGTGGACTTATTCCTTTAACTTATTTGCAGAGTTTAGAAGAGTACAACCACAAAGGTACAGCATCTATTTTTAATCTGATGGGTGGCGTTTCAACTGGAGCAATTATTATATCTTCAATCTCAAGAGTGACCAAAGGCGAGGATATTTCTTTCAGGTACTCAGCAAAACAAATTAGTTCTTTTTACAAAAATAATATCCATGATTTTTTTGAAACAAATTTCACTCATAACCTACTATCTTTATATGGTTTATTATTACCTCTGATCAATCCAAATAATAAAAATACATTTTTAAAGAATCATTTTAAAAATATTACACTTGATAATTTGTATAACCAAGTGGTTATATTTGCTTTTGGTATAAAAGATAAAAAGATATTACTCTTTTGCAATTGGGCGGGTTGTAATAATAACCTTAAACAATACTCTATAGGTGACATCGTCTCTGGAGCCACATCCATCACAGGATTATTTCCTCCGGTGATTCTTGCTTCAAAAAATAAAAAAACTGAATACGCTATTTCTGATTTGAGTCTGATGACTAATAATCCAGCTTACATGACTTATAGACTAGCCAAAACAATATGTCCTTCGGTAAAACATTACGTGGTTTTGTCTCTGGGGACAGGCAAATATCCTGATATGGGTAATACTATTACCGCCTATCATTGGGGGATATTACAATGGTTGCCAAATATAATCTCTGCATCAACTGCAGTTAACTCAGCAGTCACTGATGAATATTTAGCGTACATGATGTCAAATGAACTCAATACTTTGTTGTCTAACGCCCAATTACCAGAGCTCATTTATATTCGCTTAAATCCTAAGATCGATTGGGAACAATCCAGTCCACTGACAACATCAGCAAGGAATCTAGAGTACTTTATTGATGTTGCTCGTAAAAACATAAAAAAACATTCAGTGCTGTTAAAGTGCATCGCAAATATCAGAGAGCAAGATTCCTTAACTCAAGCTTGCAGAACTAAAATTTCACAATATATTCGTATTAAAAGAAATCCTTACTTTTCATACTCATTACCCGGCGTGTTTCAAAACACATAACCTCTGTACATGACAAAAAAAACCATGAGGTGGTGTTTTTTTATATATCATTGGTAAGCGGTTAATTAACCAAACTATTAACGAATTATGGAGCTGCCTGGAAAAATTTGTACTGTGGTATAATACACAAAGACTGCATCAATCTTTGGATGATTACACACCTGAGATCACCACAGCATTTATCTAAGTTACCCTAGCACGCTCCGGAGAAAAAACTTAATGGCAGAATCATGAAAGTATTACTTGTTAAAACCTCGTCAATGGGTGATATTATTCATACATTACCGGCATTAACTGATGCTAGACAAGCTATACCCTATATACAGTTTGATTGGATCGTTGAAGAGTCTTTTGTCGATATTCCCAGCTGGCATAATAGCGTTCAGACTATTATTCCCTATGCACTAAGGCGATGGCGTCATACACCGTTTCAACGAACTACCTGGAAGGAATGGCATGACTTCCGAAACAATCTACAAAATCGTTCATACGACCTAATTTTAGATGCCCAAGGATTAATTAAAAGCGCCTTATTAACCCGTTATTCTCAGGGACCAAGAGCTGGATTAGATAAATATTCCGCCTCTGATGCGCTTATTTCTAATTTATATCACCACAAAATTCCTATAAATCGGACTCAACACAGTGTCACACGAATGCGGGATCTATTTAGCCAAGCCTTAAATTATTCATTACCCTCAAGTCCACCTGATTTTGGTTTAAATCTCAAGATGTTTCAAACGCAAAACGTTGAAAACAAATATCTTGTTTTTTTACATGGGACCACCTGGCACACAAAGCTCTGGCCAGAAAAATATTGGATAGAGTTAGCAGAGATAGCCGGTCGAGCAGGGTATCAAATCAAAATAGGCGGCTTAACTCAAGAGGAAATTGAAAGATCGCACCGAATTGCTAATAATAATAATAACATCTGCATTATTCCGAAAACTAGTATTAGAGAAATGAGTAGGATTCTAATTAATGCCCACGCTATTGTTGCAGTTGATACAGGATTAGGGCACTTAGCTGGAGCGTTAGGCGTTCCCATTATTTCTTTATATGGTGCAACCAATCCAAATTTAACTGGCGCTATTGGACCACGTTCCATACATCTGGCTGCTGATTTCGCCTGCGCTCCTTGCCAAAAAAGGCACTGCCTTCATCAACCTAAATTAAAAACACCGCCACCATGTTTTACAAAAATAATCCCTGAATTGGTCTGGGAAAAAATGCAATATCTGATTGACCAGTCGATAGATTAAGACATTCGGTAACTTCCCACTAGATATCGATTGAGCTCCGTTAACTATAGATTACTGCTCTGGAAAAAGTCTTAATGCAACTGATGTTGACAGGGTCTAAAAAGTCCATTAGCAGCTTGGATGCATTCCATTCATCCAAGCCTAATTTAGTTACAGCTACTTTTTTACGCAACCAATTCAACCAATTGATAGCCAACAATCGCAGATACCGCTAACACTCCAGAAATCTCTAAAAAACGCATCAAAAAACGATCCATTCCGTCAGGATATAATGAATCATTAGCTGCTGTGGTAGTTGTATTGTTCGGAGTACTTTCATCCGATACTGTCTGAGCAAATAAAGCTGGTTCGGCGTAAAATCCATCCCACCAACCGTCGGTCCAATAAGCATGTGCTATGGTGTTTGGTAGATGTGGATTTTCTGATTCTGTCAATTCGGATACAGCACAGGCATAGCCGGCTTGGTAACATTCTTCAAATACTTGATGTTTTACGTTAAATTGTAATTTGATATCTGGTAATATATTACTGGTTTCATGCATGATAAAGTTCCTTAGTCGTCCTGACGGTAATAATCGTGCGTAACGCCCTTGCACTAGGTATCCTTAAATCCACTGATACATCACCTACATTTTTAGTTTAGATTAGCGTTGCAACTATCGTTAGGTAAAAAAAAAAATTTACACTATATTAACGTTCGGGGGTTTTAATTGTACATTGACAATAAAATAACTTTAAGGAGCCAACCATTTGTGAGACCATTGATTATCTGTGTATTGATACAATACCCGATCATGTAATCGATGTGTTCTGCCTTGCCAAAACTCAATTTCATTTGGTGTCACAGCAAAACCGCCCCAATCGGCTGGTCGTGGAATATGCTGTTCTGGATATTGTAATGCTAATGCATCACGTTGCTGTAATAATTTCCCAGGATCCTGGATCTCTTGACTTTGTGGGCTGATAACAGCTGATATTTGACTTAAAAAAGGCCTACTAGCAAAGTAACTGTCTGAATTTTCTGAACTTGTTTTAATAATTGATCCGCGGATCCTAACTTGACGTGCCAAAGATGGCCAATACAACGTTAAGGATACATATGGATGACTGGCTATTTGCCGGGCTTTTTTACTGTTATAATGTGTGTAAAAAACAAACTTACCGGACTCTACACCTTTAAGTAAAACCACTCGGGCATCTGGATGCCCGAGTGAATCCACGGTGGATAACACCATGCTCAATTCATTGAGGCTGGCATTCTCAAATAGATCATGCAACCATAGATCAAATTGATCTATGGGCGAATCGCAAAGAGCCTGATCCTCTAAAGATGCCAGACCATAATCTCGCCGGAGCTCACACAAATCTGGTATTTCATGTGTCATGTTAGCGCGGCATAACACTGGCAACAGCAGCACCTAAGTCTGCAGGAGAACGTACTGTAGTTACACCCGCAGCTTGTAAAGCCGCAAATTTATCTGCTGCAGTTCCTTTGCCTCCAGAGATAATTGCGCCTGCATGCCCCATACGTTTGCCAGGCGGCGCTGTGACGCCGGCAATATATGCAACCACTGGTTTAGTTACATGTGAACGAATGTATTCGCTAGCTTCTTCTTCTGCAGTACCACCGATTTCACCCACCAAAATAATTACTTTGGTTTGATCGTCTTGTTCAAACATTTCCAAAACATCAATAAAAGTCATGCCAGGAATTGGATCTCCACCAATACCCACACAAGTACTCTGTCCAAAACCACTGTCAGTAGTTTGTTTGACCGCTTCATACGTCAATGTGCCTGAGCGTGAAACGATACCAATACTACCCGGCATATGAATGAATCCCGGCATAATACCAATCTTACACTCACCAGGAGTAATCACACCCGGACAGTTTGGTCCAACTAAACGACTATTAGTGTTATTTTTCAAATAAACACCAATTTCTAACATATCCAAAACCGGAACACCTTCCGTGATACAAACAATCAAAGGAATACCTGCATCAGCAGCTTCTAAAATAGAGTCTTTACAAAAAGGTGCTGGTACATAAATCACAGTTGCATCAGCGCCAGTTTCACTTACAGCTTCTCTGACAGTATTGAAAACTGGTAAATTTAAATGTACTTGACCGCCCTTGCCAGGAGTTACACCGCCAACCATTTTTGTACCATAACTCACTGCTTGCTCAGTATGGAAAGTACCTTGTTTGCCAGTGAATCCCTGACATAATACTTTGGTGTTCTTGTTAATTAATATACTCATTAAACGGCCTCTCTAAGTAACATCAAAACAAATAAAGTTATCCGGCAACCTATGCCGGATATAGACTAAACTACTGCAGCTACTATTTTTTTCGCTGCATCAGTCAAACTATTTGCAGATATGACATTTAACTTGCTTTGATTTAATAGTTTAGCACCCAATTCTGCATTATTTCCTTCAAGACGCACTACTACGGGTAAAGTAACTTGAACTTCTTGTACTGCAGCTAAAATACCTTCAGCTATTAAATCACATCTAACGATACCACCAAAAATATTCACTAAAATACCTTTGACTTTAGGATCGGATATAATAATTTTGAATGCTTCAGTTACCCGCTCTTTGGTAGCTCCGCCACCAACATCTAAAAAGTTAGCTGGATCGCCGCCATGCAATTTGATCACGTCCATAGTTGCCATCGCTAAACCAGCACCATTAACCATACAACCAATTTCACCGTCTAAAGGAATATAATTTAATTCCCAGTCATGTGCACGATTTTCACGTGGATCTTCTTGTGTAATATCTCGCAAAGCTTTTAGTTCTGGATGACGGAACAACGCATTATCATCTAACGTTATTTTCCCATCCAAGCAAACTAAAGATCCGGATTTAGTAACCACTAATGGATTGATTTCTAATAAACTTAAATCACACTCAACAAACATTTTACCTAAGCCTGTCATTAAGTGAGTAAAAGCAGTTATTTGTTCACCCGCCAAACCTAAATTAAAAGCAACATCACGACACTGAAATGGCATTACACCTACTAATGGATCAACGATAACGTTCAATATTTTCTCTGGAGTGTGCTCGGCAACTTTTTCAATTTCCACACCACCTTCAGTCGAAGCCATAAACACAACACGGCGACTAGCTCGATCGACAACAGCACCTAAATATAACTCTCGAGCAATCTCACTAACTTCTTCAATTAATACAGAATGTACTGGTTGACCGGATGCATCTGTTTGATATGTAACCAAACGAGTGCCCAGTATAGAATGAGTGAATTCCTTTAAATCTGCTTTATTATCAACAAGTTTAACGCCGCCAGCCTTGCCGCGCCCACCAGCATGAACTTGTGCTTTAACTACCCAACGAGACATGTTTAATTGTTCTGCAACATGCACTGCATCTTCAACACTATGCGCTACAGCACCTTTAGGCACAGGCAGCCCGTACTGTGCAAATAATTTCTTGGCCTGATATTCATGAATATTCATGCTTAGTTACCCCTATACATTTAGCAATAAACGAGCTGGATCCTCGAGCAATTCTTTGACGCTAACCAGAAATTGAACAGATTCTTTACCATCAATCAAACGATGATCATAGGATAACGCCAAATACATCATTGGACGTATCACAACTTGACCATTCTCTGCCATCGGACGATCTTGTATCTTATGCATACCCAAGATTGCAGATTGAGGAGAATTAATAATTGGTGTAGATAACAAGGAACCAAAAACGCCACCATTAGTAATGGTGAAAGTTCCGCCTTGCATATCTTCCATAGATAACTTGCCTTGACGTGCACGTGCAGCTAAATCTGAAATCACATGCTCAATTTCTGCCAAGCCTAGATTTTCCGCATTACGTATCACCGGAACCACCAATCCACGCTCACTGGATACTGCAATCCCAATATCATAATATCCGTGATATATAATATCTTGACCATCAATCGATGCATTTACTGCAGGAAAACGCTTTAAAGCCTCCACCACTGCTTTAGTGAAAAAAGACATAAAACCTAATTTAACACCATGTTTTTTTTCAAACACATCTTTGTATTGCGCACGCAGATCCATCACTGCTTTTAAATTAACTTCATTAAAAGTAGTTAGCATTGCGGCTTGATGTTGTGCTTGTAATAAGCGCTCGGCAACTTTAGCTCGCAACCTGGTCATTGGAACTCGGCGCTGGTCTCTGGCACCAGCCGCTGGGACTGCTGCAGATTCGTGAGGAGTAACTGTAACTGCAGCTGCATTAGTACGACGAGCTGCAATGAAAGCTAACACATCTTCTTTGGTCAATCGTCCTTCACTCCCAGATCCTAAGATCTCTTGAGCAGTCAATGCATGCTCAGCCAGCAAACGTCGCACACTGGGACTGGTATCTATCTCTGAACTTACAATATTTTTTCCGGTTTCTACAGGTGCTGCAGTAGATTGAGCCGCAAACTCTGTGCTAATTGTTGCCAAATGTTGTCCGGATAAAACAGTTGCTCCCGTAGCATAAAAAATCTCTTGTAGAACCCCGTCTGCGGGCGCAGGCACTTCTAGCACAATTTTATCCGTTTCTAAGTCAACCAAATTTTCATCACGTTTAACATGATCTCCAATCTTCTTATGCCATGTTGCTATAGTGGCATCCGCCACAGACTCAGGTAAAGCAGGTACATTCACTTCAATCGACATATGTTCACCTTATTTTTTAAGTGCATCCTGAACCAATGCGTTTTGTTGCTCAACATGCAACGAATGACTTCCGGCAGCCGGAGCTGCAGCAAAACCTCGGCCCGCATAACGCAAAACCTGATTTGACTCCAAACATTCAGTGATATGATGATTTGAAGAAAACCACACGCCTTGATTTTGCGGCTCTTCTTGACACCAAATTACTTGATCCGCATCAGGGTATTTCTTGAGTTCATGCGTCAACTCTTTAGTTGGAAATGGGTACAATTGCTCAATCCTGACAATCGCAGCATCCTGCTGATTATCATCTCGTCTTTTTTGTAATAAATCATAATAAACCTTACCACAACACAGTACTACACGCTTGATTTTCTGTGGATCCAAGCTGTCAATTTCAGGAATTACCAACTGAAAAGCACCTTGCGTCAGATCATCCATCGTTGAAACCGCCAACTTATTCCGTAATAAACTTTTAGGTGTCATAACGATTAATGGTTTACGCCAAGGACGGATCATTTGACGACGTAACAAATGAAATATTTGTGCTGGAGTTGTGGGTGTACACACCTGCATATTTTGTTCAGCACATAATTGCATGTAACGCTCAAGACGTGCAGAAGAATGCTCGGGTCCCTGCCCCTCATAACCATGAGGGAGTAACATGACTAAACCACACAAACGCCCCCATTTTTGCTCACCAGAACTAATAAACTGATCCACAACCACTTGCGCACCATTGGCAAAGTCGCCAAACTGAGCTTCCCATAAAACCAAAGAATTCGGCTCTGAAGCTGAATAACCATACTCAAACGCCAGAACAGCCTCCTCCGACAGAACTGAGTCAATCACCGAAAAAGTTTTTGTTGGATTAGTTGAGATTTTTTCTAAAGGAACAATCATTTCTCCAGTATTTTGATCATGTATTTGCGCGTGTCTGTGTGCAAATGTTCCACGACCACAATCTTGACCAGACAAACGTACTTCATAGCCGGCATGCAGCAACGTTGCATATGCCATGGTCTCAGCATAGCCCCAATTTAACGGCACCTCACCAGCGGTCATTTTTTCTCGATCTAAGAGTAACCGCTGTACCACTGAATGCACGGCAAATCCGGCAGGCAGCTCTAATAGTTTCTGGGATAATTCACTTAATATAGCCGCGCTAACTCGAGTATCAGCAGCATCCGTCCAGTGTGCACCCATATATGGAGCCCACTCTATACTCATTTTGCCGTCAAATGCACCTTGTACGGTTTCCACAATTGCTGCACCGCTATCCAGACGATCACGATACTCATCGTTCCATTGCTGTACTTCTGGCGCAGTAACTAATCCATCATTAATCAACTTGGCCGCATATTTCTCACGCAAGGGTTTTAATGCTCTGATTTTTTTATACATTAATGGTTGCGTGACAAAAGGCTCATCGGCTTCGTTATGGCCTTGTCGGCGATAACACACCAAATCTAACACCACATCACGCTTGAAACGCATCCTAAATTCAAAGGCTAATTGGGTCGCAAACACCACTGCCTCAGGATCTTCACCATTAATATGTAGTACTGGTGCCTGTGCCATTTTAGCTATATCCGTGCAATATAATGTTGATCGAGCGTCCAATGGATTGCTGGTTGTAAAGCCAATCTGGTTATTAATTACAATATGTACGGTTCCGCCAGTGCCATAACCACGCGCCTGTGAGAAATTAAACGTCTCCATCACTACACCTTGGCCAGCAAATGCTGCATCTCCGTGAATAATCAC
>CANNIJ010000049.1 GCA_947505025.1 Legionellaceae bacterium
CGTTTGTCCGCTGCTTATATGTCGAGCACGTGCCGTTGGCGAAAGGGCAGCACGATGGCGTCGAGATTCCGAAGGCAGTTATGGTGCACGGCGTTTCACAAACGGTACAATTATTAGCATATGTAGGTGTTCCTATGCATGTGCCGAGTAAAACACAACTACTTAGCGTAATTTTTGCAATTATATTCATTTTGATTCTCCGTAACCCCACCCATTTGATTTTCATGCAGGATTGCAGGCAAGTCCATGGATGGTTTTGAACATACTTGATTACAACGCTGGAATAGCCCGGTACACCATGATGACCAGCGGTCGATATAGATTCCGATGCCGGCTGGGCTGGCACCTTGCGCATAACGCCGGGCTAATAGAGTGTGATTGCCGCTGAGCAGCAGCGATGGGATATCCTCCAACTCATGCTGCCAATTCCAGCGCAAGTACCAAATGCTGTTTTTTGAGCTGCTATTGCCGCGGGATTTGCCGGCCCATTGATACGCTTGAGTTAGGTTTTCACTGGTTGCCAGTGACATGATGGTTATTGGATTAGCCGCAGAATGTTGTTGTGTTTTCTGACTTGACAACATTGCAGTCCTCCTTTTGATTTTTTTGAGTATTTTCTTGTCTATATAGTTATATATAGAGCTAAAATCAGTCATTGTCAATCTTGCAATACGGGCTCGATGGTGATAGACGGTTGTCGCAACGTGCGCCACGAGGGCGTTCGTGCGGATCTATAGAACTGCCGACAATCTCTTTATCAATAGTCGGCATCACAAAGTATTATGTAATTTACTACCTTCTACTAACTTATTTAGAAAGGTACTGTAATAAAATTGTTTGGGTTTTAAAGCCCTTCTTAAAGATATTATATTTGGGGCTCAGCTGCAACATAGGTTTTCACCCATTGTTTTAAATTTTATATACGTATATATTGATATGATCCAATCAATTTTATTACATTACCAACCATAGAAATCACACTTCCACACTCTATGACTTTGGGAGTTACCTGCCATATTCTAATTAAAATATTTACGCATCAATTGCAGCGCCACTTTGTATGTAGACGGTCGTGATACAGTATTTTGCATAAGATCACCGTTAGGGCCGGTGATCTCGATTGTACCTGAAGCATGTAGTGTAGTTATTCGATCTGGCTCAATTAGCCCCATAGTTACATAGCTGCCAGCTAATACGAACGGCATGCGCCCAGATTTTTGCATTATATCGTAACCTATACTGTAATCTGCGTGTGAATTTTTACAGTGGAATAATCGGTCGAATAATGTTGGCATCAGATCGTAACCACTGGTTTGATGTGTGATAATTTTTGCTGATTGCTCGGGCCAATGAATAATCAAAGGCACGTGAGTTTGAAAACTAGAGTAGTTGCTGCAGTGTCCCCAATAATCGTGATGTGTATCATCGAATTCTTGTCCATGATCTGAGCTGATAATTACTATGCTGTTTTTGAGTAAGTCCAGGCGATCAATCGTTTCGAGCAGTTTGCCAATTTCATGATCAGAAAAATGGACTGCATTTAAGTAATTATTAAACAGCGCAGTGCGGTTCATATTAATAAATGGAAGTCTTGAGCAATTTGGTATATCCGGCAGATGTGGTTTAGCAAACCGCTGGGTGCTGCAAAATGCATGCGGTGCGTCATATAAGATATGCAGAAAAAATGGCGTATTTTGTTGCGCGTGTTTAGCGAGAAAGTCTTGCGCATTTTGAGTGGTTGCTTGATCACGCGCAGCTGTATCCTGGCCAGTTGATCCGTGTAGAGAGATAGTATCAAATTGGCGAAATACTGTACGATGCATTGGCGGAGCCTGCATGCTCGCACTCCATAAAGCATGCGTGGTATAACCATATTTGCGTAGTAGTTCCATAAAGATCGGTGCACGCTTTTGTTGTAATGCAGCAGTCCAATAATTACTTGGAATTGAGTAGAAAAAAGAAAAAATCCCAGCCTGAGTAGAATTTCCTCCGCTAATATGTTGAGCAAAGCTCCAGGATTTTTTCGCAAATTTACTGAGTTGGGGCATGTGGGGCAGGCTATCTGCACGTAATGCATCAACCATAATAATAATTATATTGGTTTTGGTGCTGGGTATCTGACATTGCATTGGATGTTTAGGATAATGCAGTGGAGTATTTGCAAATACTGCTTGTGCGTAATGATGCTCACTGAGGGCTTGTAAGGTCGTCTCAGCATTAGATAATGGCGTGATCAGTGAAATCAATTGGGTGTATAATGGCAGGTTAGGTGCTTGTTGAATAAATAAAATATTGTTGTTAGTAATAGATAGCATCAGTGTTAGATAGCACAACAAGCAGCCACAAGCCAAAAAAGAGAAAATAGTTATAAGCAACCGTGTGCACTGTTTTGTCGGTGTAATCCGCCAAATTATAATTGCGCAGATTATCTCAAATATTGGGATCCCGGCTCCAATCAAATAAAGTTGGATTAACTCCCGGCGGGATGGATCTAACATATCTTGCCAATCATTACTGAGCAGCATGTTTATTAAAGTGATATTTAAATGAAATTTGAACATTAGGTATATACTCAGATCGAGCATTAAGACTATAAGCGCAATCGTTTCGACTAATATAGTCACCGGCAGAATAAAACGCTTGTAAGGTAAAAAAATAGCCATTATAGCTGAAAATACTGCTGGAATTGCCGCGAGAAACATTAAGTAGCATAAGTAGTTGACCACTGAGTATATTAGAATCAACGTAGTGCCAGCAGTAGTCGAGTAATCTGCAATAAAATTCTTGGTCAAGGTTTCTGAGTGTAGAATTGAACCTAAATACGGAGATCCAACCAGCCAAAACACAACCGTATTTATAAGAAAAAAAACTGCGATAAAACGTAATAATTTAAGGGTGGGTTGCTGTCGATTCCTGAGCCATCCTGGCATATGCACTCCATATTTTATTCGAGTACAGTTAAGATCTTAACTGCTGATAGTATAACGCGATTATTAAATTTTGTAACTTGGTTCGTTGGACTGATGTGGGTTCGAAGAGTGCACGCAATTGGTCCGTGTTCTCCCCAAAAAAATAACATTATAGATCTGGTATTTTATGAGTAAGTCCGGCAAAATAACGTTGGCTATGAATTAATAAACAGGGGATAATCTATGAAAATGAACCGAGTGGTTGCGTTGACCATGGGTTTTGCAATGTCCACAACTTTTGCGGCAACTAATGCTGTTCCGCTAAGCTCTACTGTAGACAAGATTTCTTATAGTATTGGTGTGGATTTGGGCAAAAATATTAAAAACCAAGGCATTGAGATGAGCCCTGCAGTATTAGCGCAAGGCATTCAAGATGGCATGAATGGAGCAGCCTTACGGTTGACAGAACAAGAAATGAAAGACGTATTAAGTACTTTTCAAAAAGAATTAATGGCTAAGCGTACTGCTCAGTTTGACAAGTCATCACTGGACAATAAAACTAAAGGTGAGACTTTCCTGGCTGAAAATAAGCTAAAAGCGGGTGTAGTTACATTGCCTAGTGGTTTGCAATACAAGATCTTAACTGCGGGTACTGGTGCAAAACCAGCTAAAGATTCGAGTGTTACAGTTGATTATACTGGTAAGTTGATCAATGGCACTGTGTTTGATAGCAGTGAAAAAGCTGGAAAACCAGCGACATTTAAACTATCTCAAGTAATTGCCGGCTGGACTGAAGCATTGTCATTGATGCCTGTAGGTTCAACTTGGGAACTATATGTTCCAGCTAACTTAGCTTATGGCGAACGTAGTATGGGTGGCGTGATTGGGCCCAATGAAACGTTGGTATTTAATGTGCACTTGTTATCTATCAATAAATAAAACTCATAGATCCTGCGTTGCAGCAGCGCCCTTCTTGGGCGCTCTGTGCGTTGATATAGCATTAGCCACATGAGGCGCGCAATGTACAAGCGTCTGTTCATTGTTTTTGTTCTGGGTTTTTCCTCGGGATTACCATTTTCGCTGATTACCAGCACGCTACAAGCCTGGTATTCTTCGCGCGGCCTTGCAGTTCTTCAAGTTGGGTTGTTGAGTTTATTAAGTTTTCCTTACTTATTTCGGGTTTTATGGGCGCCGATTGTTGATCGTTATTCTTTATGTGCTTTAGGTCGTCGTCGCAGCTGGATCTTGGTGATGCAGATTTTATTGTGTCTGGGATTTAATTTGATGGCTTGGTGCTCACCGCTTACATCATCGACATCATTGATCATGCTAGCTTTTTTTGTCGCTTGCTGCTCATCAATTCAAGATGTGGGCATCGATGCGTACCGCACAGAGTATTTACTGGTTAATGAACAAGGAATAGGTACAACATGCGCTTTGATTGGTTATCGTTTGGCAATGTTGGTTGCGGGTGGCTTTGCATTAATTATGGCTCAAGATGTTGGATGGGCGCTGACATACCGGGCGATGGGTTTTTTGATGATCTTGGGCATGATCGCTGTTGTAATTAGTGAAGAACCAGTTTTAGAGATCAAGGAAAGATTACCATTCATGCAGGCATTAGTTGCGCCTTTTAGCGAACTCTTTTCTAGACGTGGGATTTTCACTCTGATTGTGTTTGTTTTGTTGTATAAACTGAGTGAAGTATTCACTACGACAAACAGCGGTATTGTAATGCCATTTTTAATTCAGGGCATGGGATTTTCACTAGAAATAATTGCCTATTTGAACAAGGTTTTAGGAGTGAGTGCTTTGATTGTTGGGGGCGTTTTAGCTGGATGGTTGCTAATGCGTTGCTCACTATACCGAGCTTTATTTTCATTTGGTTGTTTACAGGCATTAACTAACTTGTTGTTTTTAAATTTGGCAGTCAACGGTCCGAATCAGAATTTTCTGGCCATTGCAGTATTCTGTGAGAATTTTGTTGCTGGCATGACATCCACAGCAGTAGTAGTATTATTTATGCGTATAGTCGATCGTAGATTTACAGCCACACAATTTTCCATATTGGTGGCAATATCAACGTTACCGCGCATTTTTTCAGGTCCGCTGGGCGCGTGGTTACATAGTGCTTATGGTTGGGTTGGATTATACCAGTGGTCGTTTATACTAGCTTGGGCATTTATACCGTTTTTGTACCGATCTAAAGAGTATATCTCTGTACATGATACAAAAAATCTGGCATTCCCGAGTCGGTGTGTATCTAAATTAAGTTAGCAACACACAGCAGGGCCATTTAACTGAGCAATTCACGCATTTTAGCTTTGATCATATCGATAGCGATACGATTTTCCCCGCCGCGAGGTACGATTAAATCCGCATAGCGGCTGGATGGCTCGATAAATTGTAAGTACATAGGTCTAACTGTGGCTTCATATTGATGTAGAACTGACTCAAATGAACGCTTACGCTCGACCACATCGCGGCGTAGTCTGCGACTTAAACACACATCTAGCGGTGCGCTCATGAAAATTCTAATATCCATTAATTCACGTAATTTCTTTTCGCTGAATAAAAGAATACCCTCAAGTACGATGATAGTATGTCTGCCAATTGCACGTGTTTCAGGTAGTCGCAGGTGAGTCTCATGCGAGTAAATGGGTATTTCTACTGAGTGACCATTTTGCAGTGAGCATAGATGATCGCATAATAATTCATGATCAAATGAGTCAGGGTGATCGTAGTTAGTTTGTTCGCGTTCTTCATAAGACAAATGACGGCAGTCTTTATAATATGAGTCTTCTGAAATCACTACCACTTGATCGGAGCCTAATTCATTGACAATAGTATTCGCCAATAAACTTTTGCCCGATGCTGATGGACCGGCAATGCCAATAATAATAATGTTTTTGGTCATATCTGGCTTTCGGGTTATTCTTTATGTGAGCAGAATAAAGGATCTTCACGCTGATTTCAATGAAGATCTGTGTATAATGTTTTTTTATCTAGAAAAAAAGGTAATATGTGGAAAATAAACTGCAGGATCTGGCATCATTGCCAAGAATTATTGATTTTTTAAGGTATGGACTATCCTATGCCAACTCACAAAAACTTTATTATGGTCACGGTACAGATAATGCATGGGATGATATCTGGGCTTTAGTTTTAGGTAGTTTATATCTGCCATTAGATCTAGATCCAATTTTATTGGATGCCAAGTTAACACCTGATGAGCAGAAATATTTGATGGAACAATTAAAACGCCGTGTGATTGATCGGGTGCCAGTGGCATATCTGACTCATCAAGCATATTTTTGTAATATGCAATTTTATGTGGATCCGCGTGTGTTGATCCCACGTTCACCATTAGCTGAAATGATCCAGCAGCAGTTTTCTCCATGGATTGAAACGGATCAGGTACAGAATATCTTGGATTTATGCACCGGATCTGGTTGTATTGCACTTGCATGTTGTACGGCTTTTCCTGATGCTTGTGTGGATGGATCTGATTTGTCTGCAGAGGCACTAGCGGTGGCTGAGATTAATGCACAACAGCATGGTTTAGTCGACCAGGTTAACTGGTATCTGTCAGATGGTTTTCATCAGTTACCAGTTAAAAAGTATGACATTATAGTAAGTAATCCTCCGTATGTTGGTGCTGATGAGATGAAAACTTTGCCGGCGGAGTATTCACATGAACCACACATGGCACTACATGCAGAAACCAATGGTTTAGCGTTTGTTGAACAAATTTTACCCGTCGCGCATCGATATTTGAGTGATCATGGAATATTAGTGGTAGAAGTGGGGAATAGTGAGCAAGCTTTGGTCGAAGCTTACCCTGAAGTACCATTTGTATGGCTTGATTTCGAGTACGGCGGCCATGGTGTGTTTTTATTGACACGTGAACAGTTAATTACATACGTTTCTGAAAACAAGGATAAAAAATGACAAAAAAAATCAATGTAGCAATAGTCGGCGTGACTGGTGCTGTAGGTGAAATGTTATTAAAGATACTCCAGGAACGTGCGTTCCCAGTTGAGAATTTATATCCATTAGCCAGTGAGAGATCCCTGGGGAAAACTGTAAATTTTGCTAGAAAAACCTTAGACGTGTTAGATTTAGCCACGTTTGATTTTACTGGGGTGGATATAGCCTTTTTTTCTGCTGGGATTGACGTGTCACGTGAATACGTGCCAATTGCAGCCGCAGCTGGATGTGTGGTAATCGATAATACCTCATGTTTTCGTTACGACGCAGACGTGCCTTTGGTCGTGCCTGAAGTAAACCCCGAATGTATCGCTGAATATACCCAAAGGAACATAATCGCCAATCCTAATTGCACCACGATTCAAATGGTTGTAGCTTTAAAACCATTATACGATGCTGTGGGTATTTCACGCATCCAAGTATCCACATACCAGGCAGTTTCTGGCAGCGGATCCAAGGGATTGCGTGAGTTGATTTCGCAGATCGAAGAATTATTGAATGGACGTTCAGTTAAGCCCAATGTTTATTCGCAACAAATTGCATTTAATGTGCTACCGCAGATTGATGCATTTGAGGACAATGGATATACTCGAGAAGAAATGAAAATGGTGTGGGAAACACGCAAAATCTTAAAAGATCAGAGTATCCAGGTGAATGCAACGGCTGTTCGTGTGCCAGTTTTATACGGTCACTCAGAGGCGATTAATATTGAATTAAAATCACCACTAACTGTAGTTCAGGCGCGTAAGTTGCTGAATCAGGCTGCTGGAGTGAAGGTGGTCGATGATCCGGTTAAAGCAAAATTTCCTACGCCATTACAGAATGCTGTAGGGCATGATGAAGTTTTTGTTGGACGGATTCGGCAAGACATTTCACATCCATGTGCATTAAATTTGTGGGTTGTAGCTGATAATGTACGCAAAGGTGCTGCAACTAATGCAGTACAGATCGCAGAAATATTATTGCGTGATTATTTGTCTTAAACGTCTATAATGTAAAATAGTTCATGGTGCATTTATTTTGGGAACATAGAAACTATGGCTGCAACTCTATTAGTACCAGAAACTAGTACGATGGAAGATCGGCGACGCTTGCAAGAGCAAGCCGGTCATCGTCGCTGGCAAGTTAGAATGAATGTGCGTGATCGACCTACTGATCGAACGTCTATGGATCCAGAGCCTGAAGCCGCACCGGAAAATGGTATTGCACAGCATCCATTATTAAACACCCAGCGTTTTGACGGCATCGATCCAGATTTGAATCCGTTACCACCGTTAAATACTCTGGCTCGCAGTGAGATGGAAAATGAACTGCGACTGCAACATCAAAAAAAATTAGAACGGCTGAATCAACCTGGATCTAGACCCGCACCAAAGTTACAACGGTAGGAGTATTCGATGAGTATTGCCAATGATATTTTATCCGGCCGAATGCCAAATATAGCTGGTTATTTGGCTGCTGGTGAATCTATCGATGATATTGATGAATATGGATTCACACCATTAATTGAAACTGCAATTGCACGCCAACCTGAGATTGCTAAAGTATTAATTGAGCACGGTGCTGATGTAA
The DNA here is from genome assembly GCA_947505025.1 of Legionellaceae bacterium. Taxonomy (GTDB): domain Bacteria; phylum Pseudomonadota; class Gammaproteobacteria; order Legionellales; family Legionellaceae; genus CANNIJ01. The sequence goes on from CANNIJ010000049.1 coordinate 8,472, forward strand.
ATAAAACTGATGTTACAGGCAGAGGCGCATTACATTGGGCCGTAGACAACGATGATTTACGGTTAACTCGCTTATTATTGGATCACGGTGCCGATCCCAATGCATATACCCGCGCGGGCTTGCCTGTTTTAGTTTACCCGCTGCTGCGTGTGCAAAATCAATTAAAGCATTTATTATATCAATATGGTGCAAAAATTGAGTTTGCTCAGGATTTTATTTCCGCTAAATTGTTAGGACATAGATTTGAATTATGTGCTGACGTGGATATTTTGAACGCTAAGGGTGAGTTTATCGAGCTGGATTATTCCGGCTTTATTTTAGAATTTAGTTTAGTCATGATTATAGATTCGTTACGCAGATTTACCAGCAGTTACTCTACACGCCATGTGCGTCACCATTTTCCATTGGTACATACAATTATGGATGCATTTAGTGTGGCGGATGAGTTGTTACAGTTCCAGCAGCCTATGTCTTTAACCGCTGCGCACAAGCAACGCTTAGCGTATTTACTCCAAAGTCCGTTACTAATTTTACCGGCAGCCAGTCGCGGGCATGCATTTTGTTTTGTGCGTTATCGGCAGTGGTGGGCAAAAATAGATCGTGGTGAAAATAGTTTACGTGCTGGTAGTATTAATGTTTATCAGATCACTCATCCTGAAGTATTGAATGTAGACTTTCTGCAAGAATTTTTGTACAAAAAACAACCTATGGAGTATTTTAATACTGTAGTGAATCAAAAACTTGGGTTAGTCCATGTTGGTAAGATCCCGATGGCCCGACAAATCTCTGGGAATTGCTCTTGGGCTAATGTGCAAGCGGTTGTGCCGGTAGCTTATAATCTATTACAAATGTCAAGTTTAGATATGCTAAACGATCCAGAAGCTATTAAATTGTACGAATCATGGGTCGAATGGGACAAAGATCGAGCATTGGACGATTGTATACAGCGCTTTTATGCCGCGACCCCAGAGCGTAAAGCTAGTCTAGCGAGCATGTTAGCTGGAGTTTTGTTTCAGGCTTGTGATGATCGGCGCAGAGATCATTTAGCGCGTGCGGAAAAGATCTTGACTGTGCTAACATTACCGGCATATCGTTATATATTAAACACTTACTTAGATATATATTGCATTAAACAACGTACCATTAAAGGTAATAATTTATTGAAATTACTAGAAGACTGCGGGATTAATCCTAATATAGGAGTTAATCCCATAGCTTAAACTCGTAAATCAGACTTGTCATCGATATTTTCTTCTTCGTCTTTTAAAATTGATTCTAATCTAGATCATACATGTTTTTTATCCTTGCCATGGTCGTCTCAGCATGCACTGAAGTTTAATTAAAAGTATAGTTTAAATTCAACTTGCCGATGATGTGTTTAGGGCAAGGAGAAATATATGAAACGATTAATCTGGTGTTTTTGGGTCTTTATGATCTGCTTTGATGCTTGGTCTATGTGTGATTTACGAAAATTTCGCGATGATTGTGAATTAACGGTTTCGCCCACTGCCAACTCACAAGCAAAATCATTAGTGCGCTGTGGAACAACTTATGGTTATATGCGTGTCGCAGACTATGAAACTTTGCTGCATTATCAGCGTGTGCATATGAACTTAAGCTTAAGTATTAATAATGCTTTTGCTGCTGCACCGTGTATACCAATCAGACGTTGATCCGGATCATCTGCACTCTATCCATCTGGTCAATATACCACCAAACCCAAGACCCAGACCAAAAAAAGCATGATAGATAATGACCCTGAAAAAGACATGCACTGGCCCGGAAGAATGGATCCCCATAATTCCTTCTCCCATACTGGGTAATTCAAATAGGAATGGAAAAACGACTAAAAGTAATCCAAATACCAGTCCATTGATTAATGTAGGTTTAGTTTTGAGTATATATTGCAGGTATAAGATATACATACCGGCAAATAAAACAGCAACAATAATGTGTACGCCTAATCCAAGGATATATTCGTGTGGGTTTGCGTGCATTAGCAGACTTTGTGTGTTGTAAAAATAACCATGGATAACCCGCACAAACCATAAGCCTAACTCAGGAAAGTTTGTAAATGGGCTATGTGTGAGGATTGAATAAACGCATGCAGCAATCTCTGCAAATGCAGTCGAAAGAAAAAAAGTTAGGGTCATGTAGATTGCCAAATAATCTCGCTTAAACATTAATTTTTCTCCGGGATGAATCCAACCATCCACAATTGTGTGGATCGCCATTATTATCACAAAATTGAATATGGTGCCTTTGACAAAAATCCAGTGTTTGGGTTTGACAGACTGGATCAGGCATACTTTGAAAAATTGTTGACAGGCAATGTGCTTGATCTTTATAAATAAAGCGTGTCTGGCAGTTTGGTTCAGCAGATAAAGGTTTGCATTGTAAGGTTGCGAAATTTAGGCAGTGCGGTTGTTTGTATTCATGATCTTCCTGGATACAGGCACATGCAGAGTAATCATCAGCAAAACACCCATCTTCATCTGGACCACATAGAAAGTACATCGGATCTGCATAACTGCAGCTAAGGTGTAATAATACGGCTAAGCTGAAGATCTTAAGCTGGATTTTCATAATGTTTGACTCTAAAGCTCAGATAATTGATGCGTGTGTAATTCACAACCTTGAGCACGGTAAATTTTATAATGTGCACGTGCAATTTCCTTGGAGGGTTCATCTGTGCCAACCACTTGCAGAACACGTTTAAATCCAGTGTAAAAATCAGGGATCTCTGGAGATAGATTAAGGAGTAGATCATTAAAACCATGCGGTGCATTGTGTCCGATTTGAATCGGTGGTGCCGGCACAGGCCCTTCGCCTTGTAGATGATGCGGCACGAATGCATCATCTTTATATGTCCATAATAATTCATCGATCCAATCAGCTGCCGGTTTATCTGCGCAGAAAACAAACACTCGGTGTCCGCGGTTATAGACCTTTTCCAATAATCTACAGACGATTAGGCCTGTGGATTCTGGATCTGGATCGTTCACCACATAAAAATCAACGCGCATTTGCAGCCTGACGTAACAACTCAACTAATAATGCAACAGGACGACCAGTAGCATTATTATTTTTGCCAGGAACCCAAGCAGTACCAGCAATATCTAAATGGGCCCAGCGATATTTTTTAGTGAAGCGTGCTAAAAAACAAGCTCCCATGGTTGATCCAGCTGTACGACTTTCACTGGAATTTAGCATATCTGCCAGTGGGCTGTTTAAATCTTCTTGATAGGCGTCTTCCAACGGCAAGCGCCAAACTTGATCGCGACTTTCTTGGCCTGCAGATTCTAACATGTGCGCTAGATCTTCATCTTCGGTCATAAAGCCAGTATTAATAGCACCCAGGGCCATGATTACTGCACCAGTAAGTGTTGCAATATCCAGGACAAAAGCTGGTTTAAATTGCTCAGCATAGGTTAATGTATCTGCAAGGACTAATCGACC
>CANNIJ010000050.1 GCA_947505025.1 Legionellaceae bacterium
CAGTTCTCCGCTAAAAGTATCTTTGAGTTGTGTAAACACAGGATCCGATAATAGTGCCGCGTGTGCGGTATTATGTGCGTTTTCCTGAGAATTTTTTTTATTTTGCGCTGGGGTATCATTAACTTTATCTTCATAGATTAATTTGATTGTCAGCGGCTCGTTATAATGAGAACTTAATGCTTCCTCAATGCGCTTGATGGCTCCAGATGTGAAGATTGTTTGATGTTTTTTAGCTAACCGTAAACTAATAATGCCGGCATTTTTTTCTAAAAATTCGGTATGCTCGATTGCACTACGTGCCATACCAGTTAAGTTTAATGCGGATAATATTTGTGCCCAATCTAGATCTTGGATTATTGGCTCTAAAGACTTTGGTGGTAACATAGTTGGCTGGGTGTTAGTATATGCCAAATCTGCCGGAACAACCCGGCGATCTGGTCTGAAAGCGTACATTCGCAGCAATAGCATTTCAAAGCCAATGGCCAATGTTGGCGCCAGGCTGAGCTCTTCGTTTGCACGTAAAGCCATATGATAAAATAGTTGAATATCTTCTGGATGAAATTGCTGGCTGAGCTGTTGCAGGATTAGATTGTGCGGATTTATTTGCGCGTCATTGGGTAAAATTTGCAGGCGCATGATCAGGTGGAGATATTTCGTAAGTTCATGCAGGACATAGTGAATATTACCACCTTCAGCGGCAATGATTGCCGTTTGTTGCATCATCTTGGCGGCATCTAATTCTGCTAAGGCTTGCAACAATATCAGAGCATAATCTTGCAGTGTGTGTCCGAGTAATGTTTTTAATTCAGTCAGACTAACATGTTGATCACAACTGGCTAATACATGGTCTAACAAGCTAAGCGCATCGCGCAAGCTGCCATGCGCTGTCTCTGCCAGGATTAATGGCACTTCAATGTCGTGCGTTACATGTTGTTGCGTAAAAACTTGTCTGAGATACTGCTCTATAATATTAGCCGCCACTGGTTTTAGATTAAACTGTAAGCAGCGAGATAACACAGTAAGAGGTAATTTTTGAGGATCGGTGGTTGCCAATAAAAACTTTACATGTGCTGGAGGTTCTTCTAAGGTTTTGAGTAATGCATTAAAGCTGTGGTTTGACAACATATGCACTTCATCGATCAAATATATTTTAAATCTGGCTTGAGTGGGTGCATAAATGACATTGTCTAGCAGTTCTCTGGTGTCTTCAACTCGTGTATTAGATGCACCATCGATCTCGATTAAGTCCATACATCGACCTTGTTCTATGGATTGGCATGTACTGCAATTCAAACATGGTTCCGCACTTATACCCAACTCACAATTCATTGCTTTTGCGAATAAACGAGCGATACTAGTTTTACCCACGCCGCGTGTGCCAGTAAATAAATATGCGTGATGTAAACGTTGTAAATCCAATGTTCGGGTTAAAACTTGCGTGACATGATCTTGGCCAATTAATTGTGCAAATGTTCGCGGTCTTAATGTACGTGCCAGTGCTAGATAACTCATTGAAAATCATATATGTGGGCGGCAGCACACAGCGCCCGATCTCTACGCGTGAATCGAAAACTACCGCTGCTCCCTTCCGGGCCTGACGGGGTTCATCTTCTATCACCGTGAGTGGACCCAGTGTGCCACCATCGTTGAAGATGAAATCGTAACACAAAAGCTCTGAGTATAGCTATACTCAACAGAAACAATCTTAGTGGAGATAATGATGACTATCATATTATTACTGGGTTATCTCATGTTTGCCTGGGGTGCTGTGGTTTGGTCAATGCCCAGCATAGTCTTGGAAATTGCTAGTTTATTATTTTTGTTGACCTCAACAATAACCACAGGCTTGCCGGGGTTATTTTCTGGGATATTATGGTTGATTTTTTTGACTACGATTGCGTTACTTCATATCACGCGCTTGCGTACGTGGATCGGTATTCGCGCATATCATAAGATCAAAGATATGATGCCAGCATTGTCTATTACAGAATCTGATGCATTGGATGCAGGTGATACTTGGTTGGAGCAGGATATTTTTCGCGGCAACCCGGACTGGGCACGTTTAGCTAAGATTAAAAATAATTTAAGTGAACCTGAGCAGGCTTTTTTAGATAATGAGACTGAAGTCTTATGTGGGATGTTAGATGAATGGCAGATTGCTCAGGATTATGACTTACCTAAGAAAGTATGGTCATACATGAAGAAACATGGTTTTTTTGGTTTGGTGATCGGTAAAGAGTACGGGGGACTGGGTTTTTCTGCATTAGCTCATTCAGATATAGTTATGAAGATTGCCAGTCGATCTGGAGTGGCGGCAGTTACGGTAATGGTGCCTAATTCATTAGGACCCGGTGAGTTGTTGAATTATTACGGTACTCAGGCGCAAAAAGATTATTTTTTACCACGCTTAGCGAATGGCCGTGAGATCCCATGCTTTGCGTTAACCGAACCAGAAGCAGGTAGTGATGCGACATCAATACAGTCTGAAGCAGTAGTGTTTACCCAAGAAATCGCCGGCAAAAATGTTTTAATGTTACGTATAACCTTAAATAAACGCTGGATCACATTAGCTCCAGTAGCGACCTTAATTGGAGTGGCGGTGCAGTTAAAGGATCCCGATGGATTACTAAATGGTGTTGGGCATCCGGGGATTACATGTTTGCTAATAGCGCGTAAAACTCCAGGCCTCATTATTGGAGACCGTCATTTGCCAGCAGATCAGCCGTTTATGAACGGTACAGTACAGGCCGAAAATATTATAGTGTCAATTGACAGTATAATTGGCGGACAGGAACAAGCTGGAAATGGTTGGCGTATGCTGTTGAATTGTCTATCTATTGGGCGTGCAATTTCATTACCCGCCTTAAGTACAGCATCCTCAGGGGTTGCTTATATTACAACCGGCGCCTTTGCCAGAATTCGTCGACAATTTAATGTTGAAATTGCGCAGTTTGAAGGTGTTATGGAAAAACTAGCTGAAATTGCCGGATTACAGTACCTAATTAATGCAACACGCTTATTAACTTTAGCCGCTGTAGACGCACATCAAAAGCCCAGCGTTGCGGGTGCTATTGCTAAATATTTTAATACTGAGTTAGCACGTGTCGTGATCAATGATGCACTGGATGTTCATGCCGGACGTGCGGTAGTCTCGGGTCCAAGTAATTACTTAATTAATTTGTATCATGGGATCCCCATTGCGATAACCGTCGAAGGTGCAAACATTATGTCACGCAATTTGTTGATTTTTGGGCAAGGAGCCATGGCATGTCATCCATATATACGCGCCGAATATCAGGCGGTTTTAAGTCAGGATATACCGGCTTTTCAGAAATTATTTTGGCAGCATGTGGGTTACTTTATCAAGAATACAGTAAAAACTGTTGCTGCAGCGTGGACCGGCGGCCTGTTAATTCGTAGCCCAACATCGGTTTTACGTCGCGAGCACCAGTGTTTAGAGCGTTTAAGTTATGCTTTCGCCAGTTTAGCTGATACCGCATTAATTACTATGGCGGGTGGCTTAAAACGTAAAGAGCGTTTATCTGCACGTTTAGCTGATGGATTATCATATTTATATATGGCGATGGCAGCATTGCGGTTGGCCGATGAGGGTGGTGCTGATGAAGCGGTGCATGCACGCTGGGCATGCAGATATTGTTTTTATCACGCACAAAAGTCACTTTTAGCATTTTGTCGCAATGTACCTTTTAGGCCTTTAGGCTTGATATTACGTTGTCTGGCATTTCCTATGGGGCAAAGTATGCGTTATCCTAGTGATCAATTGGATCATCAATTGGCACGTTTAATGGTACAGAACAATACTTACAGAACCAGTCTCCTGAAAAATTTGTATTTAAGTGGCGATCCAGAACAGCCAATTGATCGAGTTGAGCATGCATTGCAAGGTATCATACAAAATGCCGACCTATACGCCAAGGTAGCCGATCTTAAGTCATTAAAATTAAGTCGAGATGGTTTTGCTGAAAAATTAAAAGAAAAAGTTGCTCAAGGGATTTTGCTGCCAGCAGAAATGCAAACTTTGTTGGATGTAGAGCAGTCTCGGTGGCAGGCAATTCAAGTAGATGCATTTTCATTTGAGGCTTTGCGCGCAGCTGGAGATCGATAATCATGCAAATAAATTCTGAGAACGTAATAAAAGCAATAATGCTTGCTGCTAACAATCCAGACCTATTAAAAAAAATTCGAGATGCAGTTGCTGACCCTCAATTGAAAGATGACATTGAGCTTGATATACGATTTGTTCAGAGCTACTTAACTTTGCCGGATACTCAATGGAAGGGTGATCTAGCTGGAGTAGAAAGAAAAGTACTAAGCGGTGTTAAGGAGCAATTGTTTTTGAGAGACCAGGTGCTCGCTACAGTTATTATCAAGGAGACAAAACCAATAACTATGCACTACTCTATTGATGATGCTGGTAATTTCCTTAGAGGATATACTCGAGATAATCAATCTTTGGATTTAGAGGCAAAAGCAGATCTGGCTGTGAGTGAGGTGTTAAATCAAAACTTACAAGCTTGGTTAGCCAGTCAAGGTTGGTCTAGCACTGAAGGTGTAATACATTCAGTGGGCAATAGCAAAGCCCCAGTCACGGCCAATAAATTTGTGAATGCACTAGAGCATCAAAATACAGGTTATGTTAAATTTTCCGCGGACAATAATCTGACGCCAGGTTTTGCTATTGAAATACACGATATCAATAAAAAAGAGCCGCTAGCTCAGACGAGCACTTCATCTCAATCTGGGTAGTGAGTTTGTAAATGTACCTAGGTCGGCCCATTCGCCATTAAAATATTCTCCAGTTAATTGTTGTTTTTGCGCTAAAGAACGCAGTATAGGCGTGATGGAATAGCGTCCTACAGGTTGATCTTTAAATAATCTTGGGTGATAAGCTGCAATACCTGTGAAAATTAAATCTCGCGGCTCATTGTGTACGATATGTTGCTGGTCCAAACTAAAATTACCCGGTATATAGTTATTTTTATTCACTAGAACAATATGCGCATTACTGTGGTCTGGTAATAACAGATCGGAAAATCGGTAGTTAGTTAGAATGTCTGCGTTGATGGTTATAAATGCTTCATTACCTAATAAAGCGCCTGCATTTACAATTGCTCCAGCTGTTTCAAGTGCTCCAGGAGGCTCCGCTGAATAGATTAATTCCACGCCAAATGATCCACGCTGTTCAAAATGTCTGCGAATTTGATCACCCAAATGGGCAAGATTAATGATCGCACGTTCAAATCCTGCCTCAGCTAGATTACGTACATGTCTTTCTATCAAAGGGATCCCTGAGACTTCAAACAACGCTTTGGGCCTTTGATCAGTAAGTGGACGTAATCGTTCCCCACGACCTGCGGCAAAAATCATGGCAGTTTTCATTTTACAGACCATCCATGAATTCAATAAATCTTGGTTGGATTGTAGCTTGCATTAAAGTGTATAGCGGTTTTAGCTCGATTTGTTTGGCTAAACAAGCTATTATGTAGTTAAAAGTTCCAGGCAAGTCTTTGATATAATTTGGTTTTTGGTCGCGCAAATTTAATCTAGAAAAAACACCCAAGACTTTAAGATGTCGTTGTAAGCCACATAACTCAAATGCCTGCTCGAACTCGTTCAGTGAAAGATTCGTCGTGTAGGGTAGATTTTGGTAAAAGTATGTTAACCATTGTCGACGCTTTGATTCAGGCCAAATCAGGTAGCAGTCTTTTAATAGAGAGACTAAATCATATGTGATTGGTCCGATCATAGCATCTTGAAAATCAATCAAACCTAATTGCGCGTTATGGTTAATCATCAGATTACGTGAATGGTAGTCGCGATGTATAAATGTAGTCGGTTGTTGGGCAACCCTGGTTGCAATCCACTGGAAGCTATCACGTAGTACGGCCTGTTGATCAGAGGACAAGGTCATGGATAGCATTTTCTGTACAAACCAATCATCCATGATTTGTAGTTCTGTTAGCATCCATGGCACGTCAAATCTAGCTAAATTTAAATCTGATGTAGATATTTGCTGCATATGCAACAAAGTATCCATGGCCTGAACATATAATGTATCGGCATTTTGTTCATGAATGGCGCTCATAAAGGATTGATCACCAAAATCTTCCAAGACTAAAAATCCTTGTTCGTGTTCTTGTGCAAGAATTTCTGGTGGATGTAAACCATGTTTGCCCAGAGCTTGGTTGATCTCTATCCAAGCATTAATAGGTTCATATTCCAGCGGGGAGTCCATGACTATATGTGTACGGCCCTGGGTTTCTAAGCGAAAATAGCGTCTAAAACTTGCATCTCCAGCCAATGGCTCTAAGGTAAAGTTTTGTGCACCGCAAAAATTTTGTAGCCAAGTGTTAAGTGTGTTTGATCGTTCATGCATGTTATACTTCCTGCCCTTAAGGTCTTGGTGTTGATGTTGGGTGGCGAAGATTCAATCTTATTATGATCGATTATACTGTGCCTTGCTAACGATAGCGATGATCTTGTGGTCGTCAATGGCCATGCCGGTGATTGCGCCGGTCAAAATGAGCTTACGGTCTGGCATACCTGATCCTTATATATTGGGCTGGCATGATGATCCTTTAGCCGGCATGTGCCGGGGTTATTACACACCACTGCCAGTGCAACCGTTAGTAGATCAAGCTGCCATGCAGGTTATGGCTGATAACGTTTCATTATATCCATCTGGTCGTTCCAAACTAAATGGTCATGTTCAGGTTAAACAACGTGATCGGCAGGTCACTGCGAATACTGCACATATTGATCATGATGAATCGCATGTAACACGCATTTCATTGTTAGGTGATGTGATATTTCAAGAACCTGGTAGATTAATGTTCGCTCGCAAGGCGGTGATTAATGCAGGCGATCGTTCTGGCTATATTGAACAAGCTCAGTACCGAATAGCTACGCAACAAGCCGGCGCCGTTTTACCGGCATCGGGTGTGGCGCGTTGGATCGAACGCTTAAAAGATCAAACTTTACTTTTACGCGACGTAACATACACCACATGTTCGCCAGCAAATCCTGCATGGTATATTGGTGCGGAAAAAATTACACTTAATAAGGATACTGGCACTGCAAAAAATGCGGGGCTGCATTTAGGTAAGTTGCCAGTATTACATGTACCGTACCTGAGTTTTCCCACATCTAAGGCTAGAAAGTCAGGGTTTTTAATCCCGATTACCGGCTATTCAAATGTCGGTGGTTTTGATCTAGCCATGCCATATTATATGAATCTTGCCGCGGATCATGATTTAACCTTGATGCCACATGCATATACTTTACGTGGAATGATGCTGGGTGGAGATTTTCGTTTTTTGACAGACCATTCAACCGGGGTCATAAGTGGTAACATATTGCCAGATGATGTGGCATTTGAGCAGTTCCTGGTGACTCATCGGGATAACTATCCAGATTTAAAGGGCGTAGCAAATAATAGATGGTCATTTTCATTAAGAGAACACACCCAGTTCTCACCAAATTTAAATATGAATATCAATTATCAACAAGTTTCAGATGCTTATTATTTACAGGATTTTAGTAGTAATTTAGCGGTTTTGACAGAAAACCAATTATTACGTCAAGGAGATCTGAGTTATACAACTGATCACTGGTTATTTCACGGACTTTTACAAAACTATCAAACATTACATCCAATTAATCAATCAGAAATAGCTAATATATATGCTAGGTTGCCTCAATTATCTGCAAATGGCAGTTATACTGAGTTACCGTTTAATGGTCAGTTAAGTTTATTAGGTGAGATGGATTATTTTCGTTGGACTTCAAGTACTCAGCCTATGCCAGAAGGCGCACGGTATACCTTTAATCCGATTTTAGCCTTTCCACAGCGTAAGCCTTATGGCTATATTACTCCTGAAATTCAGTGGGTTGCTAATGATTACTCATTAACTGGTCCACAGTTCTTGACGAACACGTCTTTTAAAACTAGTGTGCCGCGTTATAGTCTGGATAGTGGCTTGGCTTTTGAGCGCCCAATTGTCGCCTGGGGCGACCGGTATCTTCAAACATTAGAGCCGCGGTTATTTTATTTAAATGTACCGTATCAAGATCAAAGTCAAATTCCCGCATTTGAATCTGCATATATGATTTTTAGCACAGATCAATTATTTCGTACCAACCGTTTTTCAGGCTTGGATCGCATTGGAGACGCTAATCAACTAGCTTATGCAGTGACCTCGCGTTGGATTGCTGGAGCCAGTGGACGTGAAAAAGCTAGTGTAACAGTTGGGCAATTACGTTATTTCTCGCCGCGTCGTGTGCAATTGTGTACGTCAAAAAATGGTCAATGTACCGATAGTTCCTTGTTTTTGGGTTATATCTCAAACACAGCTCAGACATCGCCGATTGCCGGGCAAGCGGTGTATGAGCTAAGCTCAGCGTGGCGTGTTCGTGGGGACTATGTCTGGGATACCAGCACGCATGCTACTAATAATGGTGATCTGAACTTGCATTATCAACCAGCCAGTAACAAAGTGTTAACTGTGGGGTACAACTATCTTGTTAATGCTAATTTAATTGATATGCCGCATAATTACTTTCAAAATGCAGCTTTGCATCAGGCTACATTCTCTAGTGCCTGGCCATTAGCTGAACAATGGAGTGGTATTGGAGTATATAGTTATAATATCAGCAAGGGCTATGGGATGATGACGTTTTTAGGATTACAATATGATACATGTTGTTGGGCTGCACGTATTTTGGGCGGTAGTACTTTTAAGAGTTTGACGCCAGTAACAATGACTCCACAATACAATAATAATGTTTATGTACAGTTATTACTGAAAGGTTTGGGAACGGTTGCGAATAGTGATCCTTCGAGTATTTTACAAAGTTATTTACCTGGATATACCACGGTATTTTAATTTTTTTGTGTATGGAGAGCGGGTATGCGGTTTAAATTTTTGGTTGTTTTATTGTGCTTGTCCTCTGTGTCTGTGGCAGAGACTTTGGATAAAGTAGTGGCGATTGTAAATGAGCAGGTAATCACCCAAACAGAGTTAGATGAACAGACAGATTTGATTCGCCAACAAATGATAGCTAAGAATAGCCCGATACCAGATAATCAAATACTCCAGAAGCAAGTTTTACAGCACCTTATAGAGGTAGACTTACAATTACAGATGGCAAAAAATAATGATATCGTGGTTGATGCACAGGAAATTGATCAGACAATAGAGAGTATTGCAGAAAAAAATCATATTACATTAACTCAACTACGTGAGATTTTAGCAAAACAAGGGATGCCATTTGAGGCCTACCGCGAAAATATGCGTAAAGAAATGGTGATGCATCATTTACAGCAAAAAGCGGTGAGTACAGATATAGTCGTTTCCAATCAGCAGGTAGAAGATTTTTTGAAAACTGCTGCACTAACACAAAAAATTAATCAACTTTATCATGTACACAACATTCTGATCCCTTTAGCTGAAGCTCCAACTAGCACGCAGGTGCAACAAGCATTTAGTAAAGCACATGCTTTACTAGTAAAAATAAAGCATGGAGCAGACTTTACTAGTTTAGTTAGCACTGAATCAAACGCAGATTATTTGTTGGAGGGCGGTGATTTAGGTGAGCGTCATTTAGCGGAGTTACCGGGTGTATTTGCTGAGCATTTAGCCACTATGAAGACTGGAGATGTATCTGCTCCAATTCGTACTGGAAATGGTGTGCAATTAATTAAATTACTCGCTCTAAATGAACAAACTGAACATCATGAGGTCGTTAAAACTCATGTTCGGCACATTTTACTCAAACAAGATGTAAATATGACGGCTGAGAGCGCTATAAAGCAGGTTAATAATCTTTATGAGCAACTAAAGTCCGGAAAGGATTTCGCGATGATGGCTAAACATTACTCTTTGGATGCGTCTAGTGCTGTAAAAGGTGGAGATTTAGGGTGGGTAGTTGCGTCTGAGCTAGTGCCTGAATTTGCAAGTGCCATGGCCAGCTTACCGTTACATACGATCAGTCATCCAGTGAAATCTGTGTTTGGTTGGCATTTAATTGAAGTTTTAGAGCGTAAAACTATAGATGATTCGTATGCTTATCAACGCCAGCAAGTTAGACAGCAATTAGAGGAAAGTAAATTAAGTGAAGCAGTACAGAACTGGAAACAGCATATACGTAGCGATGCATATATTAAGGTTGTTGATAAAAAACTAGCTTAAGGATCCAATGAAGCCGTTGCTGATTAGTAGTGGGGAGCCCGCAGGGATTGGGCCGGACATTTGTCTTTCTTTAGCCGGACATCCGGTGCCATTAGTCGTAGCTGCTGATCCTGAGTTGCTGCGCCAGCGTGCTGCTCAATTAGGCCTAGATATACAGTTACAAATGTACATGCCCGATACCCTGGTTGAGCCTGATGACCAAAAATTGACAGTCATGCCAGTAAGATGCCCGGCGTTTGTTCAGGCGGGTAAGTTAGATTTATTGAATGCAGCTTATGTTTTAGAGTTATTAACACAGGCCAGTAATAGTTGTTTAGCTGGAGAATTTTCTGCGTTGGTCACCGCCCCGGTAAATAAAGCCATAATCAATGCCGCTGGGTTTCAATTTACCGGCCATACTGAGTTTTTATCTGCACAGTGTCATGCACCTCAGGTCGTAATGTTGTTATGTTGTCCAGCAATGAAAGTTGCTTTATTGACTACACATTTGCCGTTAAAAGATGTGCCGCAGGCCATCACTCGACAATTAATTATTCAAGTTACAACAACATTAAATCAGGCTCTGAAAAAAGATTTTGGGATACGCGAGCCGCGTATTTTTTTAGCTGGATTAAATCCACATGCCGGAGAAGGCGGTTTTCTTGGGCGTGAAGAGCTGGATGTGATTGAGCCTGCTGTAGCGGAGTTACGGATGTCAGGTATCCGGATAACCGGCCCATTACCAGCAGATACAATGTTTTCTCCGCAAAATGCCAATAATTGTGATGTTTTTTTGGCGGTATACCATGATCAAGGATTATCTGTTTTGAAATATGCTGGGTTCGGACAGGCCGTCAACGTAACATTAGGTCTGCCAATTTTAAGAACCTCGGTTGATCATGGAACTGCACTAGATTTGGCTGGTAGTGGTTTAGCTGATCCTGGTAGTTTGATGGCTGCGGTTGATTTGGCTGCAACATTGGCTGCGCGTCGTGCTGTATGATTAGTTTAATTGCTGCAGTAGATGTACATCGAGGAATTGGCAATAAAAATTCTTTATTATGCCATTTGCCAGCAGATTTGCAGTATTTTAAATCAATGACTCTGGGTAAGCCGGTAATTATGGGGCGCAAAACTTTAGAATCCATTGGCCGAGCACTACCCGGCCGTCAAAATATTGTTTTAACACATGGTGGGTCAACCTTTACAGGAGTGGATGTTTGTAATTCTTTAGAACAGGCCTTGCAACTATCAGCCAGCGCTCCAGAAGTTATGATTATTGGGGGCGAGTCGGTGTTTGCAGACGCACTTCCACTCGCAGACTGCGTGTATTTAACTTTTATTAATCAAGAGTTTGAGGCTGATGCATTCTTTCCTGAGCTGGATCCTGATGTCTGGGATTGTATCGGCAAAGTTGATCGGCCATCAGATGACAAGAATGCTTATAGTTTGACCTTTTGTTATTATGTACGTAAAAACTTACAAAAAGTAGTTGACATAAGTTCGTGGGTGAGTAGAATACGCAGCACGCCTTCGGGGCGCATGTTGATTAAAAATTCAGAGAAAACAAACTGTGTGG
>CANNIJ010000051.1 GCA_947505025.1 Legionellaceae bacterium
CAAGTTCAGTTTGTAACTTAACTAAATAAGCCGACATAGAGTGACCGAGTACGGTTTTAATCATGGATCCAGGTTCGTAGTTGCAGTCAGGGCAACGTTGAGCCGCGTATCTTGTTGGGTCGGGGCCCAACCTACGGCAGATTGATCAAATCATAATGCAACAGCCGTGCCAATGCCACAGCCATTGCTTGCCACACGATATATATTGAACTATAATGGCTTATTTTTGACAAAGAGCCAATATCGTGAACATATACTATTGGAAAGCCGCAACCGGCAGTGCTGCGCTAATCTCAGAACATCGAGAGGATATAACTCGCATACTTAGTGGTGACTACCCTTCTACTGATCTAGAAAAACTTCGAACTCCATTGGCTTACCCAATCTATAGCTGGCGTATAAATAAACGTGATCGACTATTATTTACCACGCATCAAGGTTGCCTGCATGTTCTGGAACACATCCCAAATCATGATTACCAAAAAAGTCGCTTTCTGCGATCCGGCGTGTTAGATAAAAGCATGGCGGCGTTGGAATTTACTGATACTCTAGAAATCGATAAACCTGTATTTACTGGCGACCACTCGGTGTATGTTGAAATCCCACTGGAGTATTACAATCAAAAATTTATTGATTTAAGCCACGAACAAATATCTGCAGCAGCTTTCCCGTTGCCTGCAGTTGTTAATGGTGGCGCCGGTACAGGTAAAACCTTGGTCGGTTTGTCGCGTCTAGCCGGACAAATCAACCATGGTCAAAATCTTTTATATGTGAGTAAAACTGCGCGTTTAGTCGAGAATATCGAGATACAATGGCGCGAGGGTTTTGAACATCAGGATAGCCCAACACTAGACTTCAAAACTTATAATCAACTGTTCTATCCAGCTGCAGTAAATCTGGTTGGGGCTGATAATTTTGAACAATGGTTTGACGGCCTAAAAGAGGACCGTACTATTCCATTAAGCACAGCCAAAGAATGTTATGCTGAGTGCTATACATGTTCTGGATTTAGCCTGGAAGATTATCAGGATCTGGGTCTACGTCATTCGCTAATTGAAACAGGAGCAGGCCGACAGGCTTTCTATACTAAGATTTTCCAGCGCTATAGTCTTGTGTTAACCGAGCAAGGTAAAGTTGACCCAGCTTTATCCGCTGTAACGCGAAGAGAAACGCGTTATGAATTAATTGTAGTGGATGAAGCACAAAACCTTTCTGTGCTTCAATTACTTGAACTGGAACAGCTGGCTGAAAACCACGCCATTGTCTATTGCATAGACTCACAACAAAATTTATCAACCAATTGTTCTGTGCGTGACTTATTGACGCAAAGCTTTGTTTGCTCAAGACTACCGGCACTAACGCCAATATTGTTACAAACTACCCATCGTAATACTTTCAATGTAGCCCGCGCTCTGGAAACCATCAAGAGCATGTCAGGTATAATTCATGGTGGCGTAATCGATAAAAAAGAAGCCAGCAGGGTAATTGTCCCGGCAGATACCATGCTGGGTGCATGTCTGGTAATGCCAGACACTGCTCAGTTGCCCGATTTATTGGCCGCACGAGCAACCAGCACCGAATTTGCAGTAGTGACATTGGAAGAATATCGATCCGAAGCCATAGAAAAATTTGGAACACCACTAGTTTTTACTTCGGATGAAGTTATTGGTCAAGAATTTCATTCTGTTATCGTGTACAAGCTCATGAGTGATCCTGAATCACAACAAATCATACATTGCATAATGCAGAAATTTAAAGACGCGGCATCAGCTGGATCCCCCAAAAATTTACCAAAAAACAAACACCAATCTACCGGCAGTCACGTAACATGGATTAATAAATTTTATGTGGCCTGCAGCAGAGCCATAGATACTTTGGTGATCATGCAAACTCTAGACACTAGATATCAATTCATGTTAGATCGATTTGTACTGACAGAAAAGATTCAGCCGGTTGCTTTGGAAACAAACTGGTCTGCGTTGATAAAAGATCAACAATCTCGTGGTAATACTAGGATTGTAGAACAAATTCAGCACCAAGCAGAACCATTGACAGCTAAGTGCGAAGTCAAGGCTAAGAATCAAAAAAAACAAGGATCTGTTGGTAAAGTTGTACAACCACAGATATATAATCCTAAATTGGGCGCAGAATTTCTTTTATGCTGTAAAAATAATGATATCAAAAAGATGCGTAAATTACTTGCAAACCCTACTCTAAATATTAACCAACAAGATCATCGCGGTCAAACAGCTCTATTTTATGCGTGTTCCTGCGGATATAACATGATGGTTAAAACTTTAATTGAAACCGGATCCGAAAAACTTAACCTGAATCAAATATGTCATGAAGGTTACACTCCTCTGATGATAGCTAGTGAACAAGGACATCTAGATGTCGTTAAAACCCTAATCATCCAAGGAGCTGAACGGCTCAATCTAAATCTGACAGATAAAGATGGGCGTTCTGCACTTATTGTTGCGTGCATTCGTGGATATCATCTGATTGTCGAAGCTTTAATCGAACTAGCTGGCACCAACATCAATCTTGATCTTCCTGGAGCAGACGGCTGGACGCCATTAATGTGCTCTATAGCCTACGGAAAAAGTATGGTAGTAAGATCCTTAATCGAAATCGGCGGCTCAAGACTTGACCTAAATGTTGCCGCTGATAACGGGGCTAAGGCTCTATTAATTGCATGTAACCATGATAATCATGAAATTGTTAGCATTTTGATTGATCAAGCAGGAACTAGACTAGATTTAAATTCGACTGATGGGCAAGGTTGTACCGCCCTAATTATGGCCAGCCAGATGGGCCTAGAAAGAATGGTGCGTCTTTTAGTAGAAAAAGGCGGCGAACGCATTGATCTCAATCAAGTAGATAATACCGGTCTTACAGCACTCGCGTGTGCCGGTCTCGCAAATAAATTATCCATCATGAACATACTTTTGGAAAACACTCAAGTCTTTGTCTGTGCCGCCAAAGATCTGTTCTTGTCCAATGACATGTTAGATGATCCATATATCAAACTCTTAACTATAGCCATGACCAAAAAACGTGAAGAAATTTTTAGATTGTTAAGTCAATCAGATATTTATCTTTCGGCTGAAGCAAGGCTTCATTTTGTCAACCAGATTCAAAACAACCCAAAACATCCTATTAACCGGATTTTATCGTGTAAAAAGAAAACTGATCAAACTAGCCTGTTTGCCGAAGCCCACAGGGATCTAATGAGCGAGTTAAACGCATTTTTTGCAGCAAACTCATTGGAGCTAGGGACTCGTCAGGTTAATACGCCACCTTGATCTGCCATCCGAGCGCCTGCACACTATTATCCAGGTAACTTTCTATTGAATAGTTAATCGACTATGCTCTTTGGCATATATAATCTGGCCAACCACAGAAAAACGATATATGCCAAGCCTAACCCGGCACAATAAGCGCCAAACACTATCGGCTGATTTTTAACGTAAAACTCATTAATGATTTCTATCCCCAAAGCCTGTAACAACATAGATAATACACAAAGAAATCCAGATATAGTGCCTTTACCTACATCAGTTGCAAATAAAATCCACCGATTCATCGGTGTTGCCGCCACACTATAACCCGCACTATAAACCATTAAACCAGGAATCAAACTAATCACGCCTAAACCGAAAAAAAGTGGTAATAAAACCATCATTAATAATCCAGCTAATACCACGCCTGCGCCAATATTAATCATTGAATGGGTGGTGCAATATCGTGACAACCTGGATAAAGTTATATTGCCTATGATAAACGCACCAAATACCGGTAATTGCCACAAACCATAATCGATTAAAGAATAATGCGCATCCTGGATTAACATCTTCGGCGCTAATGCAATCCATGCTACACATGGGATCGCTAATAAACCATAAGCAATGCCACCAAATAATACCGGCAAATTGCACAACAACTGTGAGTAATTTTTCATAATTACACTACAAGTAAATGGTGTGATTTGAATATACGTGCCGTCTCGCTTCTTTGCCCCCACAGACTCCGGCATGAAACTCCATAAGCCCCATAATGCGACTAAAGCAAACACACCAATAAAAATAAAAATCCCCCGCCAATTGCACACTTGCATAAATAATGCTCCAGCAAGTGGGCCAACCAATGGGGCTAAGATAGCCACACTAGCCATAACTGCGATTAAACGGATAGCATCCATTTCATCAAACATTTCTTGCAATACAGCATAACCAACGACAGAAATAAAGCATAACCCCATGCCTTCAAAAAAACGCCCGATTAAAAACCACTTCATGCTGTGAGTAAAAGCTAAGGCTACTGTGAACACAAAGAACAATAAGGCCCCAGCTAACATTATAGGTCTGCGACCATAACGATCAGATAACGGCCCTAATAATAACTGCAAACTTGCACCACCTAAAATATATGCGGTCAAAGAACTTGCAATCGCTGTAGCTGGTGCATGAAACTCATCCACAACAGAAATCATGGCCGGCATAATCATGTCATTTGCAATATAAGTTAAGAATTCGTACAAAACCAAAAAACATGCAAAGATCACCGCATGCTTATAGGTAATACGTAATAAAGGGGTTGCCATAAAACTCTTACTCCAACTCAGTGTGCGTACATAGATCCATGCTATTGGCCATATGTATGCTAAAAATAGTCCCAGAGGCGCCAGATTGACTGATATCACGGTCAATCCCAGCAACTGCAACCAAACAATCATCCAGATAAATCAATGGTACGGTATTACGCGCCCACGGCGGAACGCCCCACTCCTGAAATAATGCCTTGAGTGTTTTAGAGTGACTGAGCCAGCGCACTTTTTCACCACCGGCTCTAAATTTAACCTGGACCACACTACCTAATGGCACATAAATCCCAGTTTTGGCTGGCCGCGCATACACGTATGGTCCATCGGGTGTTAAGCTCAAAGGTGCCGGAAAATTTTCCCAGATACATGGCGAGTAACTCGGCTCAACATGAACTTCAGTCAAATATAGCACATGCCTATAACGACGGATCAACCATGGTCCAGTTCGTAAACACGGTTGCGCATCGCCTGCAGCATACACTAATTCACCGATTAAGCACTGAAACCATCCAACAGAAGGAATACGTACTCGATTATTAATTAACCATTTGCGCAGTACGTTCTGCAGGCGATCGGCAGATAAATTTAGCAGTGGCGCGACATTGATCTGTTTATCAATCAGCGATTCAGAATCTTGGGCAGCTAATCGACTCAGGTGACGACTGGCCTGTTGACAATGCTCTGCCGTAACGCCCAAGCGAGCCACTGAGTGCGGCCATTTTTTCAGTAAAACTGGTATCACGGCATGCCGCACATAATTACGTGCAAAATTTAACTCTTGATTACTAGCGTCTTCAACCCACGTCAATTGGTGCGCGTGTGCGTAATCCACCAATAATTGACGTGAATGTTCTAACAAAGGCCGCGCCAAAGTTCCCAATCCAAGTGATCTTTCGGCGGACATTGCCGATAAACCTTCAATGCCAGCACCACGCATCAAGTGTAAAAGCACCGTCTCTGCTTGATCATCAGCATGATGTGCAACACAACAAGCATCGTTGGTCTTTAACAATTTTGCTAATGCTACGTAACGCGCATTACGCGCGTGCTCTTCAATGTTTGAGCCAGCATTAAAGCACAATTTTTCAACTATAAGCGGTATGCCTAGAGACAAACACTGCTGAGCACAATGCTCGCTCCATGAATCCGCATCCTGACTTAATCCATGATTACAATGCACTGCAGTTAGCTTTTTTTGCGCATCCGGCAGTCCAGATAAGATATGCAACAGAACGGTAGAGTCTAACCCACCACTCAGACCCAGAAACCATCGATCATATCCAGCTAACCGCCTGCACCATTCGTCACTCAGCATGACTTAACTGCACGCCCCCATAGCCATCAATTTATCATAGCGACGAGCTAATAACTGCTCTGTAGAAAGAGCCTTTAATGCGTGTAATTCGGCTACCAAAAACTCATCCAAAGTAGTACACATAGCAGGTATATTCCGGTGAGCTCCACCTAATGGTTCTGGTAGTACCCTATCAATCAGTCCATGATCCATGGTTTTATCTGCGGTAATACCCATCGCATGCGCTGCTTCACTAGCTTTAGAAGGATCTTTCCATAAAATCGCAGCACACCCTTCTGGGGAAATTACCGAATAAATTGAATACTGTAACATTATGACCCGATCACCAACACCAATCGCCAATGCTCCACCAGAGCCAGCTTCACCAGTAACCACACAGATAATTGGTATTTTCAAACAAGACATTTCAATTAAATTACGTGCAATTGCCTCAGACTGATTATTTTCTTCCGCACTGATACCAGGATATGCACCAGCTGTATCAATAAAAGTAATTAACGGCATATTAAATTTTTCCGCTAATTTCATCAGGCGCAATGCCTTACGATACTCTTCTGGACGGGCCATACCAAAATTACGATATACTTTTTCTGTGGTCCGACGTCCTTTCTGATGCCCCAGAATCATTACCGGTTCGTCATGAAAACGAGCGATTCCACCGATAATCGCCGGCGCGGCACTGGTGTGCCGATCACCGTGTAATTCATCAAAAGATGTAAACAAATGCTCAATATAATCGGTAGTTTGCGGCCGCCATGGATGACGTGCCATTTGCGTTACCTGCCAAGGATCCAGGCGACTAAATACCTGATCAGTCAACTCTTCTGCCTTAATTTCCAGACGAGCGATTTCTTCACTTAAGTTAAAATCACGATCATCCCCGAGCATTCTCAATGCTTGTATTTTTTGATGTAACTCTTCGATAGGCTGTTCAAAATCTAAAAATTGTCTACTCATGCTGTATTAAACCATTAAAGTATACCTTGAAGCGAAAAAGTAGCATAATTGCGCAAATAACGCAAAACATCTAGGAATAAATGAAACATACTTTTTTACCACTTACCGCAAATGATTGCATTATAAGTACTGAACGCATAGATATATGGCAATATCCGTTAGATATGCACTTCCCGCATGCAGAATCACTGTTGAGTCCTGAAGAAAAAAATCGAGCCAATCGCTATCATTTCCTGCACCATAAAATCCGCTTTACCCAGGCACGTGCTATGTTGCGTTTAATTCTTGCGCGCTATACTCAAATGAATCCGCGAGAAATATCCTGGGTAGAAAATCCATATGGCAAGCCAGCCATGTTCCCATGCTCAGAATTGCAGTTTAATTTAAGTCATTCAAATAACATGGCTATACTTGCAATTGGTAAACATCATCCCTTGGGCATCGATGTAGAGTTTTTTGCTGCACGTCCATTTACTGGAATTGCTAGTATTATGTTTTCCTCTCTGGAGCAAAAATCATTAATAAATTTACCATCTGCGATCACTCCATTGGCTTTTTATAATTTATGGGCCCAAAAAGAAGCTTTTATCAAGGCATGTGGACTAGGATTACACTATCCAACACAAACCTTTGATGTACAGGTATTACCTAGCAGTACTTATATGCTTTTAGATCCACAGAAAAATATCGATTGGCAGATGACTTCCTTTATGCCTCAAGTGGGGTGTTGTGCGGCAGTGTGTTATCATCCAAGTGTGACGAGCATACGTTATCTGGCCATTGATAGCAGATTAAATCTGGAGTAATCAACGATTGTTATGCGCCATACAATAGATCTAAACCTCAACAAAATGAAAATTTTGCAAGAAATCCAAAAATGTAATCCGGATTACCTGCCGGATGTACACGTTTTTGAAACCATTAATTCAACCAATCAATGGCTAAAAACCGAAGATTCATTCAAATGCGAGATTCATGCCAATACCCTGACTTTATGTTGTGCAGAAACACAAACTCATGGTCGAGGTCGATTTCAGCGACAGTGGTACTCTCCAGCGGGTAAAAACATGTACGCCAGTTTACGTATGCCAATGTTTTGTCAGCCCAGCCAATGCTTAGGCTTAAGCTTAGTTGTGAGTCTAGCTGTATTGCGTACGATTAGATCCCTGATCCCATCTGCCAATAACCTGGCGATCAAGTGGCCAAACGATGTGTTATGGAAAAATCATAAACTCTGCGGTAATTTATTGGAAACTGTACGCGATCCCAGCGGTAACCTGCGGATCATCATTGGGATCGGTTTGAATATCAACTCCAGAACCCAAGATCATCAATTAGATCAACCATGGTGTAGCATGTACGATATGGCCGGCAGGCTTTTTGACCGTAATCGAGTAATTGCTGAGATATTTACTAACGTACATACCGATGTAATACATCTCATGTCTAACGGGCTCGAGGATTTTCAGGTTTCATGGAGAAGTGTTGACTATTTGTATAAAAAACTGATTACGGTTAGCCATGCTCAGGGGATTCAGCATGGCATGGCCATGGGTATAAATGAAATAGGGCAATTAATTCTTGAGGATGACAAATTGAAACGACATTATTTAAATTCAGGTGAAACATCGTTGCGCCAATTAATCTTCTAAATTAACGTCTACTCCATCTTTTTCTTGTTGTATGCGTAAATATATTTCTTCGCGATGCACAGATACATCTTTTGGTGCATTAATCCCCAAGCGAACTTGATTACCTTTTACACCTAATACAGTAATATTCACATCATCACCGATAATAAGTGTTTCACCAATACGACGTGTCAAAATTAACATTTTAAATCCTCCATCATCAAGCTATATATGTCCCAAACAAACGCCGCGGCGTGCTTAATTTGTAAAATTAGTTAAATTAAGGTACATAAGACTAACCTAGATGAACATTATACACGAAGTTTCTTAACTAAACCTTAAGAATATTTGCTTATATAGTGCGCGCAATGTATAAGGCATCCTGTGTGCATTTTTGATAAATGTGCTCTATAATTACCACTAAACGTACTTTCACAATACATGGGACCATCACATGGAAATCCCACTGCATGAACCAACGACAACACGCCGCATCAACGTTAATCCTAAAACAAATCGCATGCATTTAATTGTCCCCTTTATTGCAGGGCTGGATATCAGCACAGATAACACGTGTAAGACAGAGATAGAGATAAAGGAGTTTTTTGATGGTGGTGCGGTCAGAGAATTAGAAGCCTATAAAAGCGTACTTGAAGTTCATATTTTATTGCTCGAACCGGGCGATAAGCGTCGTCAAGTCAAAGAAGAACGCCTGGATCAAATCAATACGTACATTGAAGCAGTCATCGGCATTGGAAGTAGCTATAAGGTTGCTGTGGCGGCTTTGCTCTCCCAACCCTCTAACTTGTACAGCATTCAATTACGACCGCGGAGCCAAGACCCCGCGAGCAGCGTGGTGAACCCAGTTTTTACGATTAATCGACGCAATCATAATTATACAGGTGACCCATTATCTCCATTGTTTAATAATATGCACAAGATTTTTTCTCAACTTACTTTAGGAAAACCCGACCCACGTACGCAGCTTATTAATGCTGTATTAGCAGCTTTACCTAACAATGCATCCTTTAAAGACATCCAACGTATTTTAACCGATCAGTGTCAAATACTATTTAGCATGCCCGTGGATTTTCAGCGCCATGATGACCTGGAGGTCAATAAAGAGTATATCGATGGCCTGATGGGATTTGGCAAAAATGAAGCCTCAGAAGATTATGTTAAGGCCCTGTTGGGGCGGTGTGCACCGAATTTATCGACCTTATTTACCGGCTCACCATTTTATCTTGGCACGTATACTCAGAGCGAAGATCGCGCCGAGAGCTTGTCCATGATGACTCAATTTTACTTGGGCGTTATGAACGTCCACTGTCGCGCAAACGACATCAGCAATAAAAATTTTGGAGAGATTCTAGATAATAACGCGGCGTTAAGTAAGGCACTCGTCGATACCGTATCAACCGCCCTATCGGGCGGCCATGACGTAGAAGATGCCATCATAGCGTTTATTAACGCACATAAAAAAGCAACAGAATTCGACTTGTATACTGATTTAAGCCCAGATGATAAACTGGCGATTCAAGCGAAGTTTGAAATGACCTATAGCACCGTGACCGCCACCAAAGAAAATCCACACATGGATGATTTCATGATACTGGATACGGAAGCCAGCAGCAAAAAAGATATATTTTTTACTCACAAAGGTTTAATTTGCACAGATTTTTCGAATATAGTGACTACAGGCCCGCATAAAGCTTATTTTGCCAAGATTCGTGAAGAAGCAAGCACACATCCTGAGGTCGGGATCCACCAAGATGAACTGGTTATCACAGTTGATATCGAACCCCGAGCACTCATGGATAAACTAGGCGACGTGCAATGGGATAGATTACCGAAAGAAGTCGCCGATGCTTGTCGTGCTTTACCTGCCTTCCAACTACGTCAGTTCCAGGATGATGTGGCAAAAGGTAAGCAAGATCCAGCCCTGGCTATTTTACAAGCCTCCGATGATAAACAAACTTTGCTAACCACTCCAGCTAAGTTTACTGATTACTCAGGGCGAACGTTTGACTGTACCGCGTATGAATATGCCTATTGGGCCAAAGACACGCACATGTGCCGCATGTTAGAACTCCACATGACTAATGAGACTAAAACTCAATTGTTAGGGTGCGTCGATGATATGGATCGCACGGGCCTCGCCTATCAACAACATGGGGTATCTTACCAAAACCCACATTATGATATGAGCTTTGTTTTGAAAAATTTAAGTCCTGATGAATTTCATCAATTACACGCCATGGTGGATCCAAAAATAGATAAAATAAAAAATGCTACGGCAGACAACTATGCTGCCATAGCGTTCACAGCCACTGAATATGAACAGCTTAAAGAAGAATTAGCACAGCAAACAAGCGTATGGAATTGGATGCTGGCCTGTTTGGGTTCATTCCAATGCCTGGGCTATTTAACTTACCCTGCATTCTTTATTGCATCATTTTTTATAACATCATCTGCAAAATCCATCGGCAACAAATTACAATTTGATTTTCATTCTTTGATTACCGCACTAGAGACATATGTTAATAATGATGCCAGATACATTTGGGGCGGTGAAGCACGGGGGCGGGAGATGGGCTGGCTCGAGGTTGGCAAGGCTCAACGGGATGTTCCGGCACACATTGCACAGGAGTATTGTAGAAGCGACAGGGCATTTGGCCCTGATTGTCCTCCGTTTGATGAACCAATACTGCCTCGCGGCTTAACAATTTATCCTGATACGAAAGTTAAGGCCTGGTTCCCCTTGGGTTCTTCATCTTCTGGACTCGGTTTTGAGTTCGCTGTGTCTAGAAATAAGTATTCTCCTGTGGCCGAACAGTATGGAAACCGGAGGGCCCGTAATTCAGGGGTGGTTGATTTGCAGGCAGTTAGGCAACTTGACCTGGTAAGAACAGCCGATCTCAAGCTGTCGCGTGAGAGCCTGGGGGGCCAGGAGCTCGCGCAAATTTTGAACAAATAAATCCTGGTTGGTCTGTGTGCAAAAATAGTACTTTAGAAAAGTCAGGAACAATACAACACCAGGGTCGATTAAGAACTGTTATAGCTGCTACATCTAGAATAATGCGCTCGGTTGCACTTTCGTGGCGCACCATTGTATTAATCTGACTTTTACAATATTATTGTCGGATCCAACCTTTAGACCATAATC
>CANNIJ010000052.1 GCA_947505025.1 Legionellaceae bacterium
AACCTTCAACGTCACCCGCAAGCTCCAACCAGGGCCAGTCAAGTTGCGTTCAATACTCACATCATCCACATATGAAACTTGTCGTACCCGCAATAATTCTTTTAAAAAAAATACAAATGCAGTGTAAGTTCCTTTAGCCGATAATTCTAATTCTATATCATTATATAATGGATGATGCTGCGTACTCACTGTGCGCCAGCCAGTTATGCTTAAGCTTTTGCGTACAGCTAATAGTTCGACTTTGTGCGTAAATGACGGTATATCCTGTAAATCTAAAGTTTTAGTTAATGTCTTTAGATCTAGATCTAAAGACTGCACACTGGATTTAATCCCAATTAATTGAGCCTTAGATTGCTCTAAAGTTTTGCGTTGTGCTGATAAGCTCGAGCAATCAGCGTTCAAACGCCGATAAATCATAATCTGTACGGATAATAGATATCCGACTATCATTATCACGCCGCCAATAAAAACGATAACCAGCAACTGTAGTTGGCGCAACCGCATAATCGGTAGAATATGCGGGGTCGATTTATGCATGTAACTGCACTTCAAGAGTAAATATCACCCTGAATCCTCGCTGTTTAAGTTCAAAAAAAGGCATAGTAGCACCCAGCAACGGCACGGCTAAAGAATGCATGAAATTCGTCATCGCAGCATTTGATACGGCAGTTCCAGTCAAACGGATATAATTGCCGTGCTGATGGACTTGATTTAATTCAACGCCGACTGGTAGATTATCTTTGATCCTGGTTAAAAAATTCACGCTAGCGGCGGAGATCTTGGGATCGCCACTACTAGCTATTTTATTTTTCAAATAAAACAACAAGTGCTGTCGATTATGTTGTTTTTTATGCCACACAGACAAACCAACAACCTGTTGCTGTAAGACTTGGTTTTGACTAACTAAAAGATCATTCTTTGCATGTTGAGCTTGGGATAAATGATCGACTACAAACTCAGCCGACATTAATACAACTCGCGCTAGCAATATACTTAAAGCCAGTAAAATCATGCCGTACCACAAGGATCTTGTACGCTGTTTTTGTCTAAACGGCATTAGGTTTATTTCATCGGCCGAATATTGATTCATCTTAAAGCTAATCCCAGCGCTGTGAGTAATGCCGATGAATGCTGAAAAATCAGTCCGCGGGTCACATCGCTGACAAATTCCAAGCAATCCATGAGATTTATTACACGCGTTGTCAAACTCAAACGCCCACTTAATTGATCCGCTAGCGAAAACAAATCCGGATGTTGTCCGGCAACTAACAGGGACTCAATCCCCTGCACCGACTCAATTGTATTGAAAAACTGTAACACACGCCCAATGTGGTTAGTGTGGTCGATAACCTGTGTCTGCTTAAATACTGGCTGTAGGTCCTTGATAACATAAAAAGAAACTGAGATTGTTTCGAACTCGATTAATCCTATAGTTTTTGTAGCTGACAACTCAGGACAGCGCATTAAAAGATAACGTAATGCACGTATAACGGCACTAGATCTGACATCCAGTATATCTATTTCAAAACCAACATGCCGTAATAAATCCACACGCTGCTGAACATCACGCGTATGAGCGGCAATCACATGTACATCATGCATCAAATGATCATTTTGATCCGAGTCCAACAAATTAAAGTCCACATGCATGCTCGTAGATACATTCTTTTGAACCGACATCCGCACAAAAGATTCAACTTGACGAGAGCTTAAAGATTTACTCACGGTGATAGATTTATGCAAAGTCAGCCCGTCGGGCAGCGCCAACACAACTCGCCCTGCACCAGCCGGCATGTCGGCTAATAACTCTCGTAGCATCTGAGCCAGGAGCGGAATATTTTGTATGACCCCAAATGTAATTATATTTGCTGGCAAGCTTGTATAGGCGTAGGCTAATACGCATGGATATTCATGATTTGAGGCTAAGGCTAATACATGTATAAATGTATCGCCGAGATCGATTGCCAATACATGCGCTGGCTGAAACCAGCGATAAAAATCATCCAGAATTTTTTTAAAATAAACACCAAGATTAATCTTCAAGATAAACTCTCTGCTGCAAGTGAAGGACTGTGTGTTTTTCCATAACACACCAGCAATCTTACGCTAAATTCCGCTAAAGACAAGTGCTGATTAGCACTATGCTATTTTTCCTATGCCACATAAGATATACTTCCAAGAAATTAAAGCATGCTACGATCATGAAAAAAATAACTTATTTTTGGCGTACCGGTCTTTGGGCTATTTTAAGCTTGGGATTTTTATTATTAGTTTGTGCCAGCTTATTGTATCTCTATGCCTCCAGCCAATTGCCCGACGTCAATACATTAAAAACAATTCAACTCAACGTACCTCTGCGTATCTACACTAATCAAGGGCAATTGATTCAAGAGTACGGGGTAAAGCGCTGTATTCCCTTGCATTACAATCAAATTCCCCAGGATTTGATTCACGCCTTGCTTGTAACTGAAGACCAAAGATTTTTTGAGCATCCAGGAGTCGATGTTTTAGGTTTGGCCCGTGCTACCATAAGAATGGTACAAACTGGCACCAAATCTCAAGGTGGTAGTACAATCACCATGCAGGTCGCACGTAATTTCTTTCTGAATCGCAAAAAAACTTTCTTGCGCAAATTCAACGAAATTATGCTTGCAATCAAAATCAATCATGAACTGAGCAAAGAAAAAATACTGGAGCTGTATCTTAACTCAACATACTTAGGTAACAGGGCTTATGGGGTTGGGGCTGCAGCAAAAATTTACTACGGCAAACCATTAAATGAGCTAAATATTGCTCAGTTAGCTATGTTGGCTGGACTGCCACAAGCACCGTCTGCGCATAACCCAATTAACAATCCTGTTGCCGCAAAAAAACGTCGGAATCACGTGTTAGAACGCTTGCATGAAGAAAAATATATTACAGATGCAGTCTATTTAGACGCGATACAACAACCCATTACTGAATCTTACCATGGTAATAATGTCCAAGTTACTGCACCATATATTGCCGAAATGATTCGTCAGTCAATGTACGATCACTTTGGAACAAAAGCGTACACTCACGGCTACAATGTGTATACAACATTAAATGGTCCATTACAAAATATGGCCAATAAAGCTGTAGAACAGCATCTAATCGCCTATGATCGACGCCACGGATACCGCGGGGCTGTGGCTAAATTGTCACCAAATCTTGAAGACGAAGAATTGCTCAGTGCACTTAACAAATATCCGGTGATTAATGATCTTGAACCTGCAGTTATCCTCAGTGTATCAAATCAAACAGCACTCGCACTTTCGCGCTCCGGCAATCATTTAACTATCCCCTGGTCTGGATTGTCATTTGCTCGTCCGGCGCTAAAAAAAGGCTGGGTTGGAGATGCACCTAAAATAGCCGAACAGGTTGTCAAGCCAGGAGATGTAGTATATCTGCGCATGAATCATGAGCAATGGGAATTAGCACAGATACCTGCGGTAGAAGCGGCTGTTATAGCATTAAATCCCAATCAAGGTGCAATTGAGGCTTTAGTTGGTGGCTTTAGTTTTCAGCACAGTAAATTTAACCGCGCCACTCAAGCCGGTCGCCAGCCTGGATCAAGCTTTAAGCCATTTATTTATGCAGCAGCACTAAACAAAGGCTATACACTGGCAACTTTAGTGAATGATGCGCCAATTGTAGTGGACGACCCTGGTCAAGCCAATCTATGGCGCCCCCATAATGATAATCTTACTTTCAATGGTCCTACGCGTTTAAAAGAGGCATTAATTCGCTCACGTAATTTAGTCTCAATTCGCATCCTAGATGATATCGGCATACCATATGCAATTGATTTTGTAAGTAAGTTTGGATTCACAAAAACCAAGCTTCCTCATGCATTATCTTTAGCTTTAGGTAGTTTGTCTGTCAGTCCAATGGAACTAACTGCCGCATATGCTGTATTTGCTAATGGCGGATACAAAGTTGAACCTTATTTGATCGACCATATAACCGATAACCAAGGACAAGTATTACTACAAGCCAATCCATCTCATGCTTGTAATCCATGCCCAGCTAATGATCAAGAAACTGATCTACATGCACCCAGAGTGATACCCAGTGATATAGTATTTTTAATGAACACAGCCCTGCAAGGCGTGATCCAGCATGGTACCGCGCAAGCGGCCAAGAGCTTGAACCGCAATGATATTGGTGGCAAGACTGGTACTACAAATGAACAAGTTGATGCTTGGTTTGCTGGGTACAACCCTGATTTAGTAGTCACTACCTGGATCGGATTCGACACCCCTCATCCATTACATGAGTATGCTGCCACCCTGGCATTACCTTTATGGATTGATATTATGAAATTTGCCTTGGCAGGCAAGCCAGAACACGCATTATTGCCGCCAGAAAATGTGGTATCTGTTGGGATTAATCCAACTAATGGTTTGCGTGCAAAACCAAATCAAGTGCATGTCATCACTGAATACTTTAGAGAAAATGAGGTGCCAGTCTTGGATGATAGTGCCTCATATTGGGAAAACACACCGGCAGCAAAAGAAAATGAAGAGAATTTATTTTAGGAATTTATATGCAAAAACTGATTTATGATCTTGATCCAAGTATTGAGAATAATATTGAGGCTATTAATGCTCTAGAATCAGGCAAAGTACTGCATATCCAAAATGATACTTTCCAGCTTAGACCAGCAGAAACAATGCTGTTAACCCCCCAAATACTCGATAAAAAATCTAAAAACATCAGCTATGAAAAAAACAAAAACAAACTAAGTGGCTTGAGTGTTGAATACGTATCTCAACATAATGTAATGCTAGAGATGATGCGTCGATATGCTGATTTTACCGAGCAACGTCTAAAAAGCATCTTTCCAGACTACAATGCACAGGTAAAAACAGGCAGAACCAGTTACCGCCCGGCTGAGATTTATGGACGTAAAACCTCAAAACGTAAAGATGATACTCGTTTGCACGTTGATTCATTTGCAGCAACACCGGTGAATGGACTAAGAATTTTAAGATTTTTTTGTAATATTAATCCACACAATCAGGCACGTATTTGGCATTTAGGTGAGCAATTCACCCAAGTACTGGAGTATTTTGCACATACAATTAAACCATATCGCCCAGCATACGCAAAACTACTGCATGCTCTCAAGATCAATCGGTCAATGATAACGAACTATGATCATAAAATGCTGCAGTTGCATGATGGGATGAAATCCAGCGACGAGTACCAACTGCAAGTAACTAAACACCGGGTAGAATTTGCCCCGTATAGCAGTTGGATTGTGTTTACTGATTATGTATCACATGCTGCACTAAGCGGACAATTTGTCTTGGAACAAACCTTTTATATACCTGTATCAGCAATGCGCAATCCAGATTTATCACCGATAAAACAACTCAATAGTTGGTGGGCCGTATAGGATTCGAACCTATGACACGCAGGTTAAGAGCCAGCTGCTCTACCAACTGAGCTAACGGCCCCACAACCAGAAGTGTATCATATGATCTTTTATTTTCAAGTTTTATCGCCCAGACATGCAGGTCTGGGACTAATTATAAAGACTTGGGTGAATCATTTACTGAAACAGATTCAGATATGGTTGCACTACTATTAGCTGGAGAAGAATTAAATATCGACGACCTAGATAATTTAACTGGTGAACTAGATCTTTTCTCTTCATCCTGAGCAGTGAAATCTTCGAAAAAACTTATGAACATATCCTCCAGCTCATCAATACTATATTGATTCACCATCGCCTCTGAATCTCTGGAGTTTTTCTGTTTATCAAGACTTTTAAGATTGAATCCAGATAGCTTGGCCTCACCAACAAGATCCCCAGACTTTCTTTTCCACTCATTAAAATAAATCTTTAAACTTTGAGTAATCACAGCATCCCTGCCAACAGTTAAATCATCTAGCTCCGACTCAATTTTTACTAAAATTTCTGAGGAAACTCTGGACAGCATGATCTTTGTTTCTAAAAGTGCACTTTGTGCAGCACTAGGCACGCTTAATACGCATAATTTAATTTTCGACAATTTATTTTGAATTTTTTGTATCCTTGCTAGATCAGTGCGCTTATGACCTAAATGCTCAATAATTAACGCCAATACAAATGAATGAGCCATTCTAGCCGGTGCTTTATATTCCACTGCGTTAACTAAACTCATTTTTGATGTACAGGCATTTTTCTTATCTAACCATTTTTGCTCAGAAACACTCAAACTGGAACTCCAATTTAAAGTATTCGCAACTAGAGAAAGTTTTCTTGTATATTGATTGGATGCAATGCCTAATTGATTTTGACGCATCAAATCATTAACGCAATGAATATGTT
Organism: Legionellaceae bacterium; assembly: GCA_947505025.1. Classification (GTDB taxonomy): domain Bacteria; phylum Pseudomonadota; class Gammaproteobacteria; order Legionellales; family Legionellaceae; genus CANNIJ01. Next base: position 6,344 of record CANNIJ010000052.1, read on the forward strand.
TAAAGGCCATCTGCAAAGCTTTTAGTGATTTTTTTCTTGCCACTAAATACTCTAATGGTTCTTGATTAATTGCCACAAAAATGAGGTCCTTTTCTTTGCGTATGTGTTGATCGAGCTTTTTGATTTCTGCTTTTTTTTGAAAATGATCGTTTAGATGGTTGACCATCTGGATGACAAAAAACAAACCGATTTTACGTGTCTCGGTTGGATCTGCAGTATCACATTGAGCGGTAAATTTTTCATACTCAGCCAAAAGATATTCACGATGCAGCTGCTCATCTAATCCTGCATGGCTAATATTTTCAACTAATTGTAATAATCTTTCACGAAGACTTTCAAAGTACTGATTATTGGCAGACGGATTTTGGGGTGCCGGATCAAAATGATCTTGTATATATTGTAGTTTTGCATCAACATCCAACATCTCTTGTTGCAACTGACTAGAACCTCGATGAATTAATAAAATTTGATTGTAAGCCAGATCCATTAACTCAACATCATCTCTAATTTCTAACTCAAGTGTCTCTTTTGCTCTTCTAACCGCCTTAGAAATATCTTTAATTTCAATCCATGATACTTCTCTGGGTAATCGCTCAAACTTTTCTTTAATCGAAGTAGTTATTTGTTGTGCTTTTTCAGCACGTTTCTGCTGGTAACTCAAATGTAGTTGTTTTGCTTTAGCTAAAAGTGGTTGCAACTTTTCAGGATTATCTTGATGCAAATAAAATAACCAACTAAAATCTGCTTGCTGCCGCGCCCTGAGAAAATACGCACTTGCCCGGTGCTCTTCATCTGTTAAATGTTCTGGGTTTTTGTAAGATACACACGTATAAATTGCAAAAATTTTAGAATTATTCTGCATGGCCTCGTCTTTAATCAAGCTAAGCGCAGCTAATTTTTGCGCAGTAGACATGCTCCACCAAGAAGTGCTGTGTGTGATTGAACTAGCATCTTCAGCATTTTTTTGAATACTGCTATGCAGTTGTTCAATTATGCTTTTTACAATAGCATTTCTGTCTACCATTGATTTACCGGTTAAATCAACTCCTGACGTCCAACAATCTTGAGTATTAAACCAACAATCTTGACTTTGTAACGCTGAAATTATCAAGGCATAATAATGCACGGCATCTTGTTTGGAGTCCTGTATCAATTTAAAAACATCTTGGACGTTCTGTCCAGATTCAGCCGGAGCTCGTATATCTTTAACTACTCCTGCAAATTCTACAACCGCATCTTCATTGGAAATGCTTAAACCTACATGTTTACGATCGTAAGATGCCAAGATAACGCTCATATCTTGCATTTTCTGTAAAGCGCGAATATTGTCATTAATTTGAGACTTCAAATGTTTAATCATTCGCATTGTGACCTGGCTCTCGCGAGTCAGCAAATCATTAGCAAATTCAGCACTAGATGTTTCTTGTATCATCTCTAAAATCACTTGATAGTTCATGATCGCTAACTGATGAGCCTGAGCAATCACATCATTACATTCTTGAGCATGTATTTTAGCAGTCATGACTTTATGATATCGTTCTGTTTCTAACAGAGGGTTACCGCGTGAAGCATTAATAGTTAAATTAGCTGTCTCAATTATACTTTGAACAGTTTTTAACTCTTCCAGAGTGACCCGCCGGAATCTCAACATAAAAACAATCCACTCTTTGACTGCCAAAGCTCCATATCTAGCCTGATCAATAGCATAGATATGATGCCTTTTAGGTTGACTGCTAATATCTGTATGAATGAAAATTTGTTTAATGGCTGCTATAATTTCTAGCTGAGTCTGTAAAGCATTAATCTTTTTTGCTTCCAAATCAAACACATAAGCTGTGACTTCGATCGCGGGTGGTTTACTATCAAGATCAATAAGTTCAACTTCATCTTTCTGATGTTCTAAGGACGCTGCCTGATACATCTTTTGTAAGCGTAACTGCCACTGATGTTCTCTTTTAGTTGTCCATGGGCATTCAAACTTTTCCTCTGGGTATCTTAAATCTTCATAACGCATGCCTGGCATTGAACTATTGACATGCAATTTATAATAAACTTGATGCATAAAAAAATCAGGCACCAACCTTTTTAACGCTAAAACATGTATATCTTCAAGGGTTTGACTGGTAGTAATAGTTGCGAAATTCACCCCCAAGTTTGCCGTGGTTTCACCAACTCCTAGTAAAATCATCGGATACTTCATATTACCATCCAGAGATATCAATTTTCGATGTCTAGTTTGAAGGCCTGAGATAATCCTTTTTTCTGTGTTCAAAATAGGTGAATGGTTCAGAGCCCCTATTATCGTATAAACATTATATCTTTTTAATGATCCGCGCTCCGGTTCAATATAAGTTTCATATCCGCCCAACAATGCTCTGACCGCAGGACCACATCGTTTAACTACATCGTTAACATTCTCATCCAAATCTAGTGTTTTACGACTGCCAAATTGAAACAAATGTGTTCTAAAATTTGCAAGATCAATATTGGGCCAATCACGATAACTTAATGCATCTGTAGATGGTGGAATTGCAGCATTAATTAAGGCGCTGATAACATTGTTTTTTTGTTCTCTTAAACGCGCTATTGCGTAAGTTTTCATTGAATGGAGAAAGAAATTTGCGAGTTTGATATAGCCTTTCTCGCCAGCGGCCAAACGAAGGATTAATAATTGATAACGGTAACTTAAAATACTAGCGACACGTTCAGCAATAATTTCATAATCTTGAGGTGGAATATAATAAAGCATTTGTGCTGAGTATAAGTTTTCCTCTGCAGCGGTTGCTTGTCTTTTTTCTTCTATTCCATCAAGAATGCTGTTACCAATTGCATTCGATGCAGATAATGTGAGCTGTGCAGCTGTACCCAGACCCATTGGCGCTGAACTGGTTGCATCTTTGGATACATCACTAAAATGTGTTAATTGATCTTTCCTGCGCTGAGTACGACTGGTCATAAAGCTTAAGTACTCGGCACGTTTATCCGCCAGCTTGTCGTGCTCTTCTTGGGAGTTGAGCATCGCAACCACCCCCTTTTGAATCACTGACTCAAATTCTTCACGTTTATGTCGGATAATTCGATTAATTTCTTGCCTATCTTCAGCAGTCATCCTTACTATGAGAATAGGATTCTCAACCAATGATTGAGCCATTTAATAATTCCTATTTATAATATAAGTCCAATTTGCCAGTATTATAAACTGAAACTGCAAAGATTTCGAGAGGATTTAACCAATCAATCTTTGCAGAAAACACAAGCTATAATCGATCAGCATTCACGAGCGTAAAGACCGACTGCGTTTAATGCAACACGAGTATCGTGCACAGAAAAATTCAGATCGGAAGCTGCCTGTAATACGCCGCAACTGGCTTCTTCAAACGTTGTGGTAGGGATCCAATAATCCATATTAGCTTTTAACATTAATTTATAGCTTTTTTTAGGATCCCAGTTCGCTTGGGTCGAGAGCAAATAAAAAAAGCGATTATATACACCACTAGAATAATGCACATCCATACTCGTACGATATTGATCGGCGCTGTCAATTGAATGACCGTCCAAACTCGGTTGGTCCATAAACCTCAGAGCAATATATCCACTTTTAGCCTTTAAAATATCTCCGCCTATTTGCCAGGTATTGGTTGCACCGGTGTAATACTCTGCTGCTTGCGCCGACATATCAGAAAAAGACTCATTCAGACCTCCTGATTGGGCATAATAAGCCAGATTTGCATGTTGTTCAGTAAAACCATGCGTGATTTCATGCGCACCCACCCCCAATGAAACCAACGGATACATCCAAGATAAACCATCGCCGAAAGTCATCTGCTGACCATCCCAAAAAGCATTTCCATAATGATTACCGTAATGAATACGCATAATTAATTGCATCGGTTTGTTTTGTCGAGTTAACACATCCAGACCATACCAAGTTCGATACATATCTTGAATCACATGGCCGATATATAAAGCATCATTAGCCACCGAATATGCTCCATTGATTTTATCATATCCATTTCCGCTATAACCGGTCCAATATAACGGCAAACCTTTACTGCGGCTTGCTGAGCAAGGAAACATCATGCTAACCAGTGGAGAGTGTAAATTGCCCAGCATATCCAGAACCATTACATCAGGATTTTCCATATAACACTGAGCCAGTTCATTATCGCGTAATATATTTAAATATGGCCGATTTTTACCAAATTGTTTTTTGCCTGTAAGTGTGTTGCCGCCATATCCTATACCATTTGCCGGCTCACGATCTAATTTAAGATCATCCCACTCAAACAAAGTTTGGTAATTCTGAGCATCAATAAATGCCCGAGGATTCTTAGTTACTCCCGACGAATATTGCACAAATACACGCACATCATATGCCCAAACCGCACGATCATTGCTGTCAATATATATTACTGGCTCAACTTGAGCCTGACTCAGGCGTGCACCGGCATAATTCGCCTGAAAAGTTTTCAAGACTGGATCTGCATGATCGGCAAAATGCTGTGGTGCTAACAAACCCAGATCTGGAGCCAACAAACTGTATACAGCACCTGACGCAACTGCAGCTTGAACTAAAGAACCCGGTTTTTGATGCAAAATCACATGTCCGCCGTATACAGGAAACCCCAAATACTCTTGTTGCATCCTGGTGTGTGTTACATTTTTAGCATCGTGATGTTCTGAGATAAAACTTAGAGTATCTGATTTAATGGTGTTTTTTGATGCTGGATCAGGAAAAAGTGTAATGGTTTTTTGCAGTTCACTAACGGACTGATTATGCAATACAACACGTTGCGCGGCTATAGCCGGCATGATTACTAATAACAATAAACTAATTGTGACCAATGGGCTGCTGTTTCTCATATCTTTAAAGCTCCTATTAACCCAATACAATGGGTGCGGTTGGACGAACATGCTATATATTTAGCCAGATGAACACGCTGTTTCCATGCTAGCGTGAATCACGTGTGCAGTATAATCAGAACTTGATAATTAGATCAACTCTACTTTTAAGGATGGTTATATGAACGGTTATATGAATCGATCTCTTTCTGCTGTGCACAAATAATTTCAGATAAGTTATGACCAATATAGCCAGCTTCACCAGCACAGCCCAGAGCAAACACATAATCTTTAGCAATTTGATCTTGTTCATCTGGCGCTAATGCTCGAATTCTTTTCAGCTCCCTGTCGTAGTCTATCTGTAATTCTGCTGGAAGTGGCTGGCCAGATATAATTTCTTTGTTCTCATTGTGCAAAAAACGTGCCTGTGCAAATGCATTATATAAACAATTGCCATCGCCAAGAGTTTCTT
>CANNIJ010000053.1 GCA_947505025.1 Legionellaceae bacterium
ATGAACAAAATGCGGCGTTTATGGCGGCAATGCATGGCAGACTTACTGGCCGACCTGGAGTGGTGCTGGTGACTTCAGGCCCCGGCGTGGGAAATTTAACCACTGGGTTATTGACAGCAACGACAGAACTGGACCCAGTGATAGCTATTGGGGGCGGCGTACCCAGAAGTATGCAGCTAAAGGCTACACACCAACGCTCTAATAATATTAAATTAATGGAGGCAGCTACAAAGGCGTGCATGGAAGTTGTAGTTGTAAGTGCCATTCCTGAAGTGATTGCAAATGCTTTTCGTATTGCAGTAGAACCTCATGCAGGGGCTGTTTTTATTAGTTTTCCACAAGATATTAGTCTGGAATTAACTAATCTATCAGCACCCGCAGTTCTGCCTGCTATTCTAATGGGTGGTGCATCGAATATTGCTGTGAAGCAGGCAGTGAACCTAATTAATTAATCAATCCAAACATCCTGTTATATTGTTAGGCGGGGAAAGCAGTCGTTCTGATAATTATATCGCTATCAGGCAATTTATTGAAACCGCGAAAATTCCTGTGGTTGGTACTTTTCAGGCAGCAGGCGTTATTTCGCGAGAATTGATTGATTATTTTGCAGGTCAAGTTGGTTTGTTTAAAAATCAGCCGGGTGACATTTTGCTCGACGAATCTGATTTGATCATAACTATAGGCTTTAACCAAACTGAGTATGATCCAGAGATTTGGAATACCAATGGTTCTAAAAATATTTTGCACATTAATTATGGTCCAGCCAACCTTAGACCCGGTTACTGGCCCATCCTTGAATTATGTGGCGATATAGCTTGCACTTTAAATAGCATGAAACAAGCAATTGTTCAGCATACATCTATGGATTATCAAAAAATATCTTTTGAATATCTTGCTGAAACAGAGGCCGGCAAGTATTTCAATGATATGCCGATCCGGCCACTGCGATTCATTTATGAGTTAAGAAATATTATAGATGATCAGGCGATAGTCACAAGTGATGTTGGTAATAATTATATTTACATGGCGCGTTACTTCCTCAGCTTTACTCCGCATCATTTATTATTCAGCAATGGTCAGCAAACGCTCGGTGTTGCTTTGCCTTGGGCAATAGCAGCGAAGATAATCTATCCAGATAAAACCGTCGTGTCTATTTCTGGAGATGGTGGGTTTTTATTTTCAGCTATGGAGCTAGAAACAGCTGTACGTCTAAAGTTACATTTTGTACATTTTGTTTGGGTTGATGGTGGTTTTGGCATGATAAGAGATTATGAAATGCGTCATTTTAAGCGTGTTTCCGCTGCAGAATTTGGTAAGGTGGATATTGTGATGTTTGCTGAAAGTTTTGGTGCGCGTGGTTATAAAGTATCCAGCGCTGATCAATTGGCGCCAACGATACGTGCAGCATTAGCTGGAGAAGGTCCAGTACTAGTTGAAATTCCAATCGATTATCGTGACAGCTATAAGCTTTTTGAAGCACTTCATGAAGGTATTGATTGATCTAATGGAAAAACTAAAACTTATATAAAAAATAATACCGCTAAAATTGTCGATTATAGAGAACGGCAAAAAAATGGACTTGTTTTTACTAGTAACTTGGCTGAATCTACCGTTGCAAGCCCGATCAATCAACGTTGTAAGGGGCAACAACACATGAGATTGTGAAGAGAGGGTCTAGAGCCTTTACTACAATTAAGACCTGCGATGGGGTTAAATGATTGGGATAAAACTTGGAAAACTGCGGTTATGAATGCCATTATTGTTCAATAAAGGAACTCCTAATATTACACTTCCCAGACAAATTGGTTTGACAAATAGTTGATAACCTCCTTGCCTTTTTAAATTTATTTTCGTAGAATACGGCGTAATCAGTTGTCGAGAACAATCGACAACACTCATTTTGTATAATTTCACAGCAGAGGCAACAATGGTAGTTATACGTTTAGCACGAGGCGGCGCAAAAAAGCGTCCTTTTTATCATATTGTAGTAACAGATCAGCGACGACGTCGTGATACCAATTATATCAAGCGTATTGGATACTTTAATCCAATGGCGCGCGGCCAAGAAACACGTTTACATTTAGAAATGGAAGCGTTGATTCATTGGCAGGGTCAAGGTGCGCAATTGTCAGATCGCGTGGCCTCCCTGGTTAAGTCATTGAATAAAACGACACAAGTCGCTTAGCATGGTCCTAATTGACGAATGGGTGGTGATTGGTAAATTTGGTCGCCCAAATGGCATCAAAGGATGCATAACAGTAATTTCATGTACTAAGCCACGTGAAAACGTCCTTCAGTATACTGACTGGCACATCAATATAAATCAGCAATGGCAGCCGGTTACATTGCTGAATAGTGAAATTACGCACAAATCTATTTTGACCTATGTAGATGGTTATGCTGATCGAGAGCAAGTTGCGGCGTTAACTAATGTTGAGATTGGCGTTTTACGCTCGCAATTATCTGCTTTGCCAGCTAATGAGTTCTATTGGCACCAATTAATTGGTATGAAAGTGCTGACGGTAACTGGCGAAGAGCTGGGTCTTGTGGATCAGATTTTACCTACAGGATCCAATGATGTATTAGTTGTGCAAGGCGAAAAGCGTTGTTTGATCCCTTATTTGCTGGGGGATGTTGTGCGTGAAGTGCGACTGGACCAGAATGAAATTATTGTTGACTGGGAACCATAATTGCTACACCTTGGTGTTGTAAGTGTAATGCCTGATATGTTTGATGTGCTAAATTTTGGCATAACAGGCAGAGCCTTAGATCAAGGATTGGTAAAGTTAGATCGCTGGAATCCCCGCGACTGGAGTAATAATAAACATCGCCAGGTAGATGACCAGCCTTATGGTGGCGGGCCGGGCATGGTTATGATGTATGAGCCCTTGCATGAAACTTTATGCTATGCTCGGCAACAGATGCCTGAAGGCTGTAGAACAATTTATGTTAGTCCGCAAGGTCGGATTGTGTGTCAAGAAATGCTTAATAGCATTGCGCAAGCAAAACAGCCGTTAATTTTTTTGGCTGGTCGTTACGAAGGTATAGATGAACGACTAATGCAGCATGATATTGATGAAGAATGGTCTTTGGGTGATTTTGTTTTGAGTGGTGGAGAGATCGCTGCCATAGCATTCATAGATGCGATTATTCGTTTGTTACCAGGCAGTCTTGGACATCCTGCTAGTGCGCAACAGGATTCTTTTATGCATGGACTGCTGGATCATCCGCATTATACGCGGCCAGCTAATTTGGCCGGCACTGATGTTCCGCCAGTGTTGTTGAAGGGCAATCATAGAGATATTGAACGATGGCGTAGAAAACACTCTTTGGGCAATACCTGGATTAAACGACCAGATTTATTGGAAAAGTATACCTTCAGCGCAGCAGATCTGGATCTGCTCGATGAGTTTAAACATGAACACGGCTAGACTCATGATAGAGTTTAACCAATTTTAGGAGCAACCAATGACCAATATTATCGAACAGCTCAATGCAGAGCAAATGGCCGGAAAAAATATCCCTGAATTCAATCCAGGTGATACTGTTCTAGTACAAGTGAAAGTTAAAGAAGGTGCTCGTGAACGGCTTCAAGCCTTTGAAGGCGTTGTCATTGCAAAGCGTAATCGCGGCTTAAACTCAGCATTTACAGTGCGTAAGATTTCTCACAATGTTGGTGTCGAACGAGTTTTTCAAACATACAGCCCGTTAGTCGACAGCATTACAGTAAAACGTCGTGGTGCGGTGCGTCGAGCCAAACTTTACTACTTGCGTGAACTTACAGGTCGCGCAGCACGAATTAAAGAAAAATTGATCAGCAAAAAGCGTTAACATTATTTTGGTGCGGCTATCTCTAATATCCTGAATGTCTGTGGATATTCAATATAACCGCACCAAAAATTCTACATCCTCAGCCTCAATATGTTCACAAATTGACTTATTGTCTGATTTGAATTATGATTATCGCGCTAAAAACATATCTCCATCCGTTAGAGTCACATGTACGATTCTGTCACCAATGATCTAACGCCAACACAGGTAAGTCTATGATTACGTTTCGTCAATTGGGCATGGCATTTGGTCAGCGTCTATTATTTTCTGATGTTCAATTACAACTTAATCCGGGTGAGCGCTACGCTCTGATTGGTGCTAATGGAGTAGGTAAATCTACTTTTTTTAAAGTGATCATGGGTGAGGAGTCTGCATCTTGGGGCGAGATGACATTTCCACGTGACGCGACGATTGGTTGGCTTAAGCAAGATCAGTTTCGCTATGAAAATACTCCGCTCAACGATATTGTCTTGCAAGGCAAGCCAGTTTTATGGTCATTAATGCAGGAAAAAGCCGCACTCTTGGATTTACCAGAATGGGGCGATGCAGAAGGTTTTCGCTGTGCTGAAATTGAAGAGGCTTTATTACATCATGATGGTTATCAAGCGCATGCCGAAGTTGCAAGCCTGCTAACCGGGCTGGGGGTTGCAGCTGATTTTCATGATAAACCATTGAGTGCGTTGTCCGGAGGTTACAAATTACGTGTTTTGTTAGCACAAACGCTGTTTCAGCAGCCATCAATTTTGTTGCTAGATGAGCCAACAAATCATTTAGATATCATTTCCATTCGATGGTTAGAGCAACATTTGATTACCAGCTTTCAAGGTATATTAGTATTTATTTCCCATGATTTAGAATTTATAAATCATTTAGCCACGACTATTTTAGATATTGATTATGGTGAGGTGCGCAAGTATTCCAGTCCTTATTCAGCATTTGTAAATGAGAAAGAGTTGATTCAAGAACAAAAAGCAGTTGAACGTAAAAGCGCTGAGGATAAGATTGCGCACATGCAGAAGTTTGTGGATCGCTTTGCAGCGACTGCATCTAAAGCCAGCCAAGCACGTGCGCGGATGAAAATGATTGAGAAAATTGAGCTTCCGGATGTGCTGCATTCATCACGAGTGGCGCCGCATTTCTCATTTGTGCCAAAACGCAACTCGGGTAAGCAGGTCTGTGAAATCACGAATTTAGTCCATGCATTTAAAGAAAAAACTTTGTTTGGACCATTAAATTTTGACATCAAGCGCGGAGAAAAGATCGCAATCATTGGTGAAAATGGACGTGGTAAATCGACTTTAATGAAAATTTTAGTTGGTGCCTTGCAACAAGAATCTGGCGAGGTACGCTTAGGCCATGAAGTACGTATGAGCTATTTTTCACAAGATCATCATGATTTGTTAAATAAATCAACGCGCGTTCTGGATTGGCTGAGTGGAGTCACTGATGGTTGTACTGAACAACAGGTACGTAATGTTCTTGGTCAAGTTTTATTTAAAAAAGAAGATGTAGATAAAGATATATTAAGCTTAAGTGGTGGTGAGTCGGCACGGTTGTTATTAGCTAAAGTAATTTTAGAATGTCCTAATTTCTTATTATTAGATGAGCCAACAAATCATTTAGACATTGAAACAATTGAGGTTTTATCAAAAGCCTTACGCGCGTACACCGGAACATTAGTAGTAGTTAGCCATAATCGATACTTTATAGAGCAAGTTGCTGGTCGTATTTTGTATTTTTCACGACAAAAAGGGCTTCAGTCTTTTCTAGGTGGGTTTGCAGCTTTTGAAAAATCTGGCTTGAGCTAAGCTACGTGATTTAAATGGGACATTTATGCATTTATGTATCTATCATATCAAGCAATAGATACAAAATTACACGGCTGTCGCGTTATAATTTAGTCAATCTGCTGTAGATTGGGCCTGAGCCCAACAATATGTTATTGAAATTCAAGGTTGCAGCTAAAAGTCTGGGGCAAAATACATTCATTCAGTCATAACCTGTGCGTTCAAGGAATTTCATACAAGTCCAAACCACATGCAATAGCATAGATTGATCATTCCAGGCACAAGCTATTTTTTCACGGCAGTGCTGGAAGATAGAACTAGCAATTTATTAATCCGAAGAATAAATGAGCTCCGCCAAGCTTTTAAGCAGGTTATTGAACGTAATCCTGTTAAGCATGGTTATGTGAGATCACCATCTGAATGGCAGCACTCAAGCATTCATCGATACATTAATTCAGGAATTTTACCACAAGATTGGGCCAGTCATGGTGAGTCAGACATACAAATATTTGGTTAGTATACTGGCGGAAAAATTGATATAAATGATGTATGTTTGTATCAATTCAGCCTAGAGATGTGCCGGTTGCTTTTAATGCGTAAATTTGAGATCGTATATTTCTAGTCACTTGATAATAAGCTATTGTCATAATAATCTTCTTAGGTCGTACCTTGGGTACTAGAAACTTTCCGTAGATCACTCTAGTGATAGCTTAGTTTTTTATCACTTTTGTAGTTCTTGGTTGCAAGTAAATCACCAAAAAAGGAGAAAAAATGAGCTATGTTCGTATGTATTTTCGACACAATGTTGCTGATTATGATTCATGGAAAAAAGGCTATGATGCTTTTTCAAGCTATCAAAAGAATCATGGTGTATTTTATGAGTCAGTTTACCAGTCTACAGATGATCCTAATAATGTGACAGTGATTCATGATTTTCATAGCATTGAAGAGGCTAAAGCTTTTGCTCAGTCAGAGGAGCTGAAGCGACGAATGTCTTCGCTCGGTGTAAAAGGAACGCCACAAATATGGTATGCAACCGAATCTAAGAAATCATAAAAAATTTGCTTGCCCCTAGAATTTTGTGTGTTGATAGACGTTTAAGAATAAATTTTGATTTGGAGGATTTATCAAATGACGCCAATCCATTCACTATCACACGGAGAGATAGAGCACTTTCTCGTGCAAATAACCGTATTGCTGCTTGTTGCCTACATGGGCGGGCGGGTTGTGAAATGTTGGAAACAACCGCCCATAGTAGGAAATATTTTGGGTGGTGTATTGCTTGGCCCCTCAGTTCTAGGGCACTGGCTCCCTAATTGGCAAACTCTAGTATTTACTCCCGATCAAAATCAGGCGAATATGTTGTCAGCCATTACTTGGCTGGGTCTTTTGCTTTTTCTTATGGAAGCAGGACTTGATGTTAATTTAAATGTGTTACGACGCACAGGCAAGCAAAGTTTCTTAGTCTCCGCTGGAGGCCTTGCTATTCCATTGCTGACAGGCTTTGCTCTGGGATTATACATCCCCGAATCTCTGCTGATCAAGCCTTCTGATAGACTTGCACTATCACTTTTTCTTGCCGTGTCTATGTCCATTTCCGCACTGCCACCGATATCCATGGTTCTGCGTGAAAAAAATATGATTCAAAGCAAAATGGGGCAAATTGCTTTGGGAGCGGCGATGTTGGATGACATCGTCGCATGGATTCTTGTTGCTGTGATGACCAGTCTTTACCTTACTGGGCATATTGATTTGCTTTCAGCCTCGACAACAACAGGAGCGGCATTAATTTTTCTAGGTATTAGCTATGTGATCGGCCGTCCGTTGATGAAGCGGTTCATATTTTGGCACAATCGTATATCACCAGGTGCCTCTGCACAACTTTCCGTGCTTATCTTTTTTGGGATCACTGGAAGCTTGATTACAAGCTGGCTTGGACTGGAGTTTGCCCTTGGAATTTTTGTTGTGGGTATTGTAGTTGGTGCCGCGCCTACGCTGCAAAAAAATTCCGTTCACGCCCTAAGTCTTATTATATCTTCTTTTCTGGCTCCTCTTTACTTTGGGCTCACGGGTCTTAGATTAAATCTCTGGACGGTTTTTGAATGGGATACATTAGGCCTGTTACTCTCGGTACTTTTAGTTGCTTTTGGCAGCAAGCTCATCGGGGTCTATCTAGGAGCATGGGCTGGAGGCCTATCTATGTGGGAGCGTATTACCCTAGGTTTTGGCTTGAATGCTCGTGGTGGTACAGAGATTATTATCGCGACCGTAGGCCTTTCTATTGGTCTCTTACCTAAAGAAATTTATTCTATCATCGTCGTTATGGCAATTATAACCGTTATTTTGGCAGTGCCATTAATGACCTGGGCGGTGTCTTATGTTAAGCCAGAGGAAGAGCCAACCGATCCCTGTGAGTTACAATTTATTTGTGAAGAAACGTTAGTCGATCCTCATTCAGCACTTGATGCAGTTGAAAACGAGGAGATACGGCTTGCAAAAAAATTAAAGGGCTATTGCACTATTTTACGAAAAATACCCGGATCCAATGAAAGTGATCAGCTAGATAGTGTGCTCATACCCTTTAACGCCATTTCAACATCGATTGAAGGCTTCCAGAAGCAACTTGCTAGCCAAACGCTATGCCCGGGCACCAGCTCTCAACTTATTGGGCTTCAAAATAAATTAGGGCTCTTACGTTACCTGGCAAAAACGCTTTATCAACTGTGTGAAAGTGTTGAGAAGATCACTAAAATGAGTGGGTTTATTCAACATTTCTCTACCTATGTAGACACCTTGGATTCTCTGCTTAATGCAATGATTGATGCTCTCGCACTCAAAGATACAGTGTCGCTATCAAAATTCGCTGAGCTCACTAAATCTCATGATACATCATTCCATACCCTCCGCGATGACTGCATAAACAGCCATAACACACAGGAAAAAGTTGTGCTATTTCAAATAGCACATGATTTTGAACAAGCCCATTGGTTGTTTAACCGGATGGCAGATACAATCTCTTGTCAATAGACATACATAGATGAAACAAGGCTGTCCACTTGAAAATCATCTGGACTTGTTAAAAATCACTTGATCCCGCGGACAAGCTACGTGGGATCAAATGTCAACAGCTCCTAGATAGGATTATTTTAACCCATCCTGCACAAATGACCAATTAACTAAATTCCAGAATGCACCTAAATAGTCTGCACGTACATTACGATAATCAATATAATATGCATGCTCCCAAACGTCGCAGGTTAACAATGGTGTTAATTCTTGCGTTATAGGGTTGCCAGCATTGCTGGTGCTGATTATGCTTAATGCGCCTTGTTGATCTTGAACTAACCATGCCCAACCAGATCCGAAAGTACCGATTGCAGCTTGTGTAAACTTATCTTTAAAGTCTTCAACGGAACCAAAAGCTTTGACCAAAGCATCGCGAACTTTAGCTGGTGGTTCTCCACCACCTTGTGGGCTTAAACAAGACCAATAAAAAGTGTGATTCCATATTTGGCCTGCATTGTTAAATATTGCTCCTGAAGATTTTTTAATGATTTCTTCCAGGGGCATTTGTGCAAAAGGGGTGTCTGTGACTAATTTATTTAGCTGGGTTACATAGGCACGATGATGTTTGCCGTAATGATATTCCAGCGTTTCTGTTGAAATATATGGGACTAAAGCATCCATAGCATAGGGTAGTTCAGGTAACTGGAATGTCATGTAAAACTCCTTCAATTAAATAGGTGCGATCTAGAGCAACAGTATAGCCGGAGTGTGGAATTAAAACCAATTGTCACCGGCATAACAAACTGTCAAAGGTGCATGATCCGAGAAACGTGTGTCGCGATAAATATCTACATTGGTGACTAATTGAGCTAGTGACGGGGAAATTATCTGGTAATCAATGCGCCAACCTACATTTTTAGCCCATGCCTGCCCCCTATTGGACCACCAGGTGTATTGATCAGACTCTTGATTTTTAACTCTAAAAGCGTCAACTAAGCCTAATTTATCGAATAAATAATCCATCCAAGCGCGCTCTTCTGGTAAAAATCCGGTGTGTGTTTGATTAGCACGCCAGTTTTTCAAGTCCCTGGCTTGATGTGCAATATTAAAGTCACCACAAAAGATTAAATCTTTACCGGCCGATTGTAACTTTAATACATGCTGAGCAAATCGGTCCAGAAAATCATATTTAATTTCTTGACGATTTTCGCCGCTGCTTCCTGAGGGAAAATACACTGAGACCACACTGAAATTTGCATAGTCAAACTGTAGATAACGTCCTTCTATATCACACGTATCAAATCCCAGACCACGTACTATGTTAGTGGGCTGGTGTTTGGAGTAAATGGCCACGCCACTATACCCGGGTTTAACTGCATCATAATAAGTTACGGATTCATTTGATGGGAAATAAATTGGGTCATTTTGTAATTGATGTATTTGTGCCCGAATTTCTTGTAAACAAACAAAGTCAGCTTGTTGCGCTGCCAGCCACTCATATAATCCTTTACGTGCTGCAGCACGTATACCATTCACATTTAAACTGATGATTTTCATTGTGTTTCCTAACATGGTTCAGCTGGTATGGCGCTGAAATTCTAATTGCGTACAATATATCACGTTGCATTATAAGTTGACTATAAAAGTAACGCTCCCACGCAGGTCTGTCCCATCAAAAAAGATGTTTATCTGAGCACATGTGTTAAATGATGTCACTAAAACTTGTTTTGATGTTTATTTTTTACGCGCAAATCAATCTGGATTTATTTGTTCAGAATTTGTGTTAATTCCTTAGGACGTGGGGAATTACCTTTAGATTGGCTTGTATGACTTAATTCCTGAATGATTAATCATTCATCTAATAAAAAATGCCACACCAGGACCATGGCATTCTGAAAATTAAACGGAGAAGTTATATGAGCAGCAATGACGCTTTCAATTTGTCAAAAGACAAAAAAAAATATTGCTTGAATGTAATCAAAAAAATTGCGCTAAGTTCGATTGCATTATCTGGAACCTTATATGGGTTAGCTGCTCATGCTGGTGCTATGGGGCCTGTCTCGACGATTGATAATCCAGAGCAAAGATGGACTGGATTTTATCTTGGAGCTAACGCTGGGGGCGGATGGGCTGACAACTCTTATACAACCTACCCTCGTGACGCTCTCGTGACAATTCCTTTTCGTAACTCATTGTTATGGGGCAATAACTTTCAAGGATCATCTGCGTCAGGATTTATTGGCGGCGGACAATTTGGCTATAACCGTCAAATTAATTCAATTATGCTTGGCCTTGAAACAGACTTTCAATACTCTGGTGTTAAATCAAATGTTAATAACCAATTTACGCGCACAGGCGGCCAGCCTACAGCTGGCCTGACAAATCATTTCTCAAACAACACACCTTGGTTTGGAACGGTTAGAGGGAAAATTGGAACTACAATGCTAAATCAAGACCTGCTTTTTTATGGCACAGGTGGTTTTGCTTACGGCAATGAGAGTATTTCCGGAACAACCAGTGTTGTGTCTGACAACACCTTGATTTTAACATTTCCATATAATAAATCACATGTAGGTACCGGCTATGCCGTTGGAGCTGGTGGTGAATGGGCGATCAACCAATTATGGTCCTTGGGATTAGAGTACTTATATGTAGATCTGGGTAGACAGCAAGCGCAAACTGCTTATACTACAACCTTAGAGCTAGATGCATTAGCCGCGGACGCCATATCATTACAACCGTCTAGGAATCAGCTAAATACTATAAGAGTTACACTGAATCGAAGA
>CANNIJ010000054.1 GCA_947505025.1 Legionellaceae bacterium
ATGATGCAACCGCGGTGAGAATTTTAGTTGATACTCAAGATTTGTGCTATTTAACTTTGGCGATGATTGAACAAATTTGGCAGCAAGTACCGCATGAGTTTGATGATTACATAACACAGCCCAAGCTAAATGGATATCAATCATTACATATGGCTGTAGATGGCCCAGAAGGGCGCGTTTTTGAAGTGCAAATACGTACATTTTCCATGCATGAACAAGCTGAGATGGGTGTGGCTGCACATTGGAAATACAAAGAGGGGATAATCCAAGATAAAGCGAGTTATGAGCGTAAAATTGAATGGTTACGTGAAGTTTTAGCTTGGCACCACGATATGTCGAGTAAAAATGAAGTCTTTTCAGCTATGGAATCACAGTTTATTGAGGATAGAGTGTATGTATTTACACCAGATGGCGATATATTAGATTTGTCTCATGGTGTTACTGCACTAGATTTCGCCTATCATGTACACACTGATCTTGGGCATAGGTGCCGCGGAGCTAAGGTTAATGGCAGAATTGTACCATTAACTTATACATTAAAAACAGGTGATTGCGTAGATATTTTAACCGGCAAAAATCCACGCCCATCAAGAGATTGGATCAATCCGCACTTGCTTTATTTAAAAACATCAAGGGCTAAAGCTAAGGTTTTACATTGGTTTAAGCAGCAGGATTCTGAAAAAAATTGCGAAGAAGGACGAGAAATATTAGAAAAGTCTTTAAAAACATTAGGACTAAAAATTGAGTCAGTGACAAATTTATTATCACAATTCAGGCTGCATCATATCCACGAATTATTTGTACGAATTGGCCGTGGAGAAATCAAGCTGGCACAAGTTCTTAGCCGATTATCTTCTGCAGAAAAATCAGTACCATTAATTAAAATTGCACCGCGGACTAAGATTAATGATTCTGTCCGAAATGATATATGCATTGAAGGAGTAGGTCAGTTACTCACCCACATGGCGCGTTGTTGCCAACCATTGCCGGGAGATCAGGTCCTGGGTTATGTGACTTTAGGACGTGGGGTTTCGGTGCATAAACAAGATTGTCAGAATATATTACATGCGACTGAAAAACAAAAAAAACGTTTTCTAGAGGTTAGTTGGGGATCAAATAACCGTGATCGATATCAAGTTAATATTGTCATTACAGCATTTGATCGTTCGACGTTATTACGTGACATCACAGCATTACTTGCCGCTGAGCGCGTGCATGTTTTTGGGTTAGAAACCAAGACACAACCACAAGAAAACACCACAAACATTAAATTAACCCTGGAAATTGACGGCATCAACCAATTATCACGTCTGCTTAATCAATTAGAAAATGTGCCTAATGTAATTGAGGCCAGACGCAGTATTTTATGAGCTATTTATTTTTTGCCAGAGTCTTCATTAGGCGTAAATCCAGATGGAACTTCAGATCCATCGCCAAAAAAATATTTATTCATTTCTTCTTTGAGAAAGTCTCGGGCTGATTTGTCGATCAAGCGTAATCTATACTCATTTATCAACATGGTTTGGTGTTTTAACCACATAGACCATGCATCCTGAGATACATGCTGATAGATTTTCTCACCTAAAGGGCCTGGGAATGCTGGCTCCGGCATTGCTGCTAATTTTTGTTTTAGTTTTACACAAAAAATGGTTTTATGCATGTTTGATTTCTTTAAATAAAATTATGTAACACAATAACACGCTATGGTATTCACTGTACATGATCTCTAGACAAAACAGTCAGTGTATTATACATTGTCGCTTTAATCGTGTGATCCTTGGATGTACATATGCGGATAGCCTTGATGGTTGAATACGATGGCAGCCATTTTCATGGCTGGCAAGCGCAAACCGGTTTACGTACCGTGCAGGGAGTTTTGGAATCAGCTCTGACCAGATTAGCCGATCATACTGTAAATGTTGTTTGTGCTGGCAGGACAGATACTGGAGTGCACGCTACTAACCAAGTCGTTCATTTTGATACGTCAGCTGTGCGTACTTTACGTGCGTGGGTACACGGAGCAAATTCTTATTTACCTAAAGATGTTTGTGTGCGTGTATGTAAAGAAATGCCGGATAATTTTCATGCTCGACACTCCGCTTTGGCGCGCCGATATCGTTATTTTATTTATAATACCCCGGTACGGCCAGCCTTGCAGCATAACCTTGCAACTTGGCAATACAGACAATTAGATCACCGGTTGATGCATACTGCAGGCCAGTTTATTGTTGGAGAGCATGACTTCACCTCGTTTCGTTCAGTTGAGTGCCAGGCTAAAACTCCAATGCGTGAAATCAAACAACTGACGGTTACACGTCAGGGTGATTTAGTCATTGTAGATATCACAGCAAATGCTTTCTTGCATCACATGGTACGCAATGTTGTTGGAGTTTTGATGGCTATAGGGATCGGGCGCCAGCCTGTATCTTGGATTGAACAGGTATTAGCCGCAAAAGATCGTCGTTTGGGTGCCGAAACTGCACCTGCATACGGACTTTATTTGGTTTCAGTTACTTATCCGACTGAGTTTGGTATCATTGCCGCATTAGATCATCCGCATATAGGGACCTTCCCATGAATTCAATTTCTGCACCACGCGCACATTTTATTCGTCAGTTGATCGAAGATGATTTGGCCAGTGGTCGTTGCACTTCTATAGTCACTCGTTTTCCTCCAGAACCAAATGGTTATTTACATATCGGTCACGCCAAGTCTATTTGTTTGAATTTCGGCCTGGCATTAGAATTTAATGGTCGATGTTATTTTCGCTTTGATGATACAAATCCTTTAAAAGAAGAGGATGAGTATGTTCTGGCTGCCATTGAGGATGTACGTTGGCTGGGATTCAAATGGTGCGAATTGACGTATTCGTCTGATTATTATGAAGCTTTTTATTTGGGCGCACTACATTTGATACGCACTGGATTGGCGTATGTAGATACCTTGAGTATGCAAGAAATTCGAGATTATCGAGGAACACTACAAACCCCTGGACGAGATAGTCCATGCAGAAATCGTAGCGTAGAAGAAAATCTTCTAGAATTCGAACGGATGAAAGCAGGTGAATATCCTGATGGGGCCAGGGTACTTAGGGCTAAGATCGACATGCAATCCGGTAATATTAATCTACGTGATCCTGTTTTATACCGCGTACGCCATGTACCTCATCAACGTACAGGTTCAGCCTGGTGTATTTACCCGATGTACGATTACGCTCACCCATTATCTGATGCTTTAGAACATATTACTCACTCTTTGTGTACACTTGAATTCCAAGATCATCGTCCATTATATGATTGGTTAATTAAACATGTACCAGTACCAGCACAACCGATTCAAACTGAATTTGCGCGCTTAAATTTATCTCATACAGTTACCAGTAAACGTAAATTACGTGATTTGGTTGAAAACCATTGTGTGTCAGGTTGGAATGATCCACGGTTACCAACCTTAAAAGGGATGCGCGAGCGAGGTTACCCGCCACAGGCAATTCGTCAGTTTTGTGAAGAGATAGGTGTTTCCCGTAGTGACTCTGTGATTAACGTGGCATTATTAGAGGCATGTGTACGTAATGTATTAAATAAAACATCTAAAAGAGTGATGTGCGTTTTAGATCCAATTAAGATTGTAATCGAAAATCTTCAGGCGGATGAAGTCCAAGATCTACAGGTTTCATTTGATCCTAATGATCCGGATGCAGAATTACGCACAGTACCTTTTGCACGTGAAATTTATATTGAACGCAGTGATTTTATGGAAGATCCACCAAAAAAATACTTTCGTTTAGCACCCGGGACCGAGGTTAGATTGCGTCATTCTTATGTTATTCGCTGTGACCGAGTAATTCATGACACACATGGTCACGTGACAGAATTACGTTGCTCCTATGATCCAGAAACACTAGGTAAAAACCCTGAAAATCGAAAAGTAAAAGGAGTCATTCATTGGGTTGCTGCTGAGCATGCATTGCCAGTGAAAATTTTGCATTATGACAGATTATTTGTCTCGGAAAATCCTGCTGCTGATGACGACCTTATGCACAGCCTCAATCCAAATTCATGTGCTGAGATTCAAGGATTTGCAGAGCCGGCATTGGCCAATCTTAAAATAAAAGATGTTGTTCAATTTGAACGTCTGGGTTATTACGCAGTGAATTCAGTGGAGTTCGATAAGGTTTCTGGCTTTCATCGAGTAGTAGAAATGAAAGATTCTTGGGGTTCAGAGCGTGCGTAACTTAAATTTATATAATTCCTTAACACGCACCAAAGAACTTTTTGTGCCTATTCTAGACAACAAAGCCGGTATTTATGTTTGTGGAATGACTGTTTATGATCGATGCCACTTAGGCCATGCGCGATCTATGGTATGTTTTGATGTAATTGTGCGTTATATGCGATCTATCGGTTACGCAGTTACATATGTGCGCAATATAACTGATATTGATGATAAAATAATTGCACGTGCACATGAGCGTGGTATTGAGATAGATGCTTTGACAGCAGAGCAAATCGCTGAAATGCATGCAGATGCGCTAGCTTTAAACTGCCTGTCTCCAGATCATGAACCGCGAGCTACCGCGCATATTAATAATATTATTAATTTAATTGAACGCTTATTTGAAACTGGACATGCATATTTAACCGATTCAGGAGATGTTTGTTATCAAGTTGAACGCTTTAAGCCTTATGGTCAATTATCCAACCAGGTACCAGATGATCTAATTGTAGGATCGCGGGTGGAGGTCGATTTAGATAAGCGTTCGGCATTAGATTTTGTATTATGGAAGCCAGCTAAACCAGGTGAGCCTTTTTGGGGATCTCCATGGGGTAATGGACGTCCTGGTTGGCATATTGAGTGTTCTGCAATGTCAATGCAGGTTTTAGGTGAACAGTTTGATATTCATGGCGGCGGCTTGGATTTACAATTTCCGCATCATGAAAATGAATTAGCACAAAGTGAGGCGGCTACAGGCAAGACTTTTGCAAAATATTGGCTACATGTTGGCTTACTAAAAGTAAATAATGAAAAGATGTCCAAATCTTTAGGTAATTTTTTTACAATTCAAGATGTGCTCAAAGATCAGCATCCGGAAGTGTTGCGCTATTTTTTACTAAGCAGTCAATATCGTAGTTCTTTAAACTACTCCGCAGCTCAAGTACAAGCAGCCGATCATGCACTGATGCGGTTATATCAATCGGTCAAAGGAATTGATATAACCAGTGAAATTGATAGTATTTGGGCCGATCGATTTCACAGCGCAATGTTGGATGATATTAACACGCCAGTAGCTCTTGCAGTTTTGTTTCAATTAAGCCATGAAGTTAATAAAACAAAATCATCAGTCCTAGCGTCTACATTAATTAATTTAGCTGGAATATTGGGAATATTACAACAAGATCCCCAGAGTTTTTTGCAAGGCAGACGCAGTAAATTGGATGTATTAGATGTGGAACGCCAGGTAGCCTTGCGCAACCAAGCGCGGATTAATCGGGATTGGTCTCTGGCAGATAAGGTGCGGCAGGCGCTATTGGCGCAAGGGATTGAATTAGAGGATGGGCCAGACGGTACATCTTGGCGTGTTGTTGAGTAGATATTTATGAGTAGGTTTTAAACCATATGTGGAACCGATTATACCAATTAGCTGCACCTAAAAAATTTTACACTATAACAGGCCGTTGGTTGCCCGTTATAGCTTGGTGCGCTGGATTGTTTTTACTTGCTGGCGTTATTTGGGGATTGTTTTTTGCTCCGCCTGATTATCAGCAGGGTGATGCTTTTAGAATTATTTATCTGCATGTTCCGTGCGCTTTTTTGTCCATGGCCCTATATGGATGGATGGGTGTAAGTGCCACTTTACTCTTGGTTTGGCGTATAAAAATTGCCGGCATACTCTTGATTGCATGTGCACGTATGGGTTTTTGTATGACATTACTAGCACTTATTACTGGCAGTCTCTGGGGTAAACCCATGTGGGGAGCTTTTTGGGTTTGGGATGCACGTTTGACATCTGAGCTAATTCTATTATTTTTGTATGGTGCGATTTTGGCCTTGGCTCATGCATATAAAAATCAAGATCAATGTGATCGTTTGGTCGCAATTCTTACAATTGTAGGCTTGGTGGATTTACCCATCATTCATTACTCGGTCTATTGGTGGAATACATTGCATCAGGGTGCAACATTTTTGGCCTTAGATAAACCAAAAATACATATGAGCATGGCATATCCATTAATTCTTACTTTGCTTGGTTTTTCTTTTTATTGTATATTAATGATTCTTTTGAATTCCAGGACCGATCTGTTAGTACGTGAGCGTAGACAGGCTTGGGTTAGAGAAAAGGTAGAATGCGCATGAATTCTTGGTTTTCAATGCACGGTTATGCAATTTATGTTTGGCCTTCGTATGGAATAGTTGCGTTGGTATTGGGCGTTTATGCTGTATATACAAATATTTATCGCAATCGAGTATATGCATCTTTAAAAAAAGCTAGCAGTATCAAATCATGAGCATGCATCCAATGCGCCGACGACGCCTGCGCTGGATCTCGAGTATGATTTTAGTGATTAGCTTGGCTGTTGGTTTAATGCTCTACGCATTACGTCAAAATATAAGTTTGTTCTACAGTCCCAGTCAATTAATTTCGGGACAAGCACCGCAGTCCCAGGCGATTCGTGCCGGTGGATTAGTTGTTTCAGGGAGTTTAGTGCATAGCAAATTTGATTTAAATATTAGGTTTAAACTAACCGATCAAAAAAAAATAATCCAAGTTATTTACCAGGGGATACTGCCTGATCTTTTTCGAGAAGGACAAGGGGTGGTAGTGCAAGGAGTATGGGGTAAAGATCATATCTTTATTGCTTCAAGTGTATTAGCTAAACATGATGAGAATTATATGCCTCCAGAAGTCCAGGCAGCATTAAAGGCATCAAATACAAATCAGGTGCGGAAGGGTTGATTTATGGTTGCTGAATTTGGTGTGTTCGCATTGTTGTTATCTTTGATGTTTTCAATTCTATTGACGGTGGTGCCAGCACTAGGTTTATGGACCCAGCGTCGCGACTTGTGTGTGGCCGCATTACAATATGTGCGCGGACAGTTTGTTTGCTTGCTTATTGCTTATAGTTGTTTAACCTGGTGTTTTTTACAGAACGATTTCACTGTACGTTATGTTTTAGTTAATTCAAGTTTACTACTTCCATGGTTTTATAAAGCATGCGCTGTTTGGGGTGGGCATGAAGGATCTATGTTGTTATGGGTCTTAGTTTTAAGTGGTTGGACTTTAGCCGTGAGTATCTTCAGTAAATCATTAGCATTAGGTATGCGAGTACGTGTGTTAGTCATAATGGGTGCATTGGCAGTTGGTTTCCTATTATTTTTATTAGTAACCTCGAATCCATTTACGCGTGAATTTCAGCTGTTAGTAACACAAGGGCGTGATTTAAATCCCTTGTTACAAGACCCTGGTTTTTTATTTCACCCACCAGTGTTGTATATGGGGTATGTAGGTTTTTCTGTGCCGTTTGCGTTTGCGATCGCAACTTTATGGCGTGGGAATATGCCGGCATCATTTGCCAAGTGGACTCGTCCTTGGGCTTTGGCGGCATGGTGTTTTTTGACCTTGGGTATTACTTTGGGTAGTTGGTGGGCTTATAGAGAGTTAGGTTGGGGTGGTTTTTGGTTTTGGGATCCAGTAGAAAATGCTTCGTTTATGCCTTGGTTGGTCGGCACTGCTTTGCTGCACTCTTTGGTTGTGTGTGAAAAGCGCAATCAGTTTTTAGGTTGGACGGTATTATTAGCTATTACTGCGTTCTCACTAAGTTTAATTGGGACTTTTTTAGTCCGCTCAGGAGTCTTAACCTCGGTCCATGCATTTGCCGTAGATCCTGAGCGCGGAGTGGCTATTTTAATTTTATTACTTGTTGTTATGGGCGGATCATTATTGTTATTTGCTGTGCGTGCTCACACATTACCGGCACGTCCTGCTCCAGGACTGATTTCACGTGAAAGCGCATTATTTTTAAACAACCTATTTTTAATGGTTGCAATGTTAACAGTATTGTTGGGAACTCTATATCCGTTATTAATTGATGCGTTAGGTTTAGGTAAATTATCGGTTGGGGCTCCATATTTTAATGCCGTTTTTATACCTATAATGATTCCTTTGTTTATAATCATGGGCTTTGGTGTGCATTGGAAGTGGAAAGAGGATAATTTTTTCAAGACCTTTAAAATGTTATCTGGAATGTTGTTTTTAAGTCTGTTTTTACCCATATGCATTATTTGGCTGGTACAAAAAAGGCTGGATACTGGCGTGATTACAGGTGTCGTATTGGCCAGCTGGGTGATTACAAGTACATTATATGGATTGATTAAACGCATCCATCAACGTGGTTGGAGCAGCATTGGCAATGCATATGCTGGCATGTTTTTTGCGCATATCGGCGTTGCGGTTACAGTCTTGGGCATAGCTGTTTCTTCTGGTTTTGGGATTGAGCGCGAGGTGCGTGTTGCACCAGGGGATACGGCGATTCTTGCTGGTATAAAAGTTAAGCTTTTGTCTGAGAGTCCATTAGTTGGAGAAAATTATCATGGGCGGCGTGTGCTGTTTCAAGTGCAATCTGGCGGTCGTCAAGTACTGGTGATGCCTGAAAAACGCCGCTACGATGTTGGCGGTGAAGTTATGACTGAGGCTGCAATCGATGTCACGGCATGGCGCGATCTGTATATTGCTTTAGGGGAACCACTGGGGCGCGATGCTTGGTCAGTGCGTATCTATTATAAACCATTAGTCCGGTTGATTTGGGCAGGGGGCTTGCTTATGTTCTTAGGAGGAATATTAGCTCTTACAGATCGTCGGTATGCATTTAAAATTTTTACCGGTAAATCAAAGAAAATTCGGACTACTTTATGCAAGTAAAACTTTCATGGCGTGGTTTGCCGTTAATTATTTTTTTGATTTTAATGTTTTTTTTATGGCGAGGTTTATCTTTAGATCCACATGCATTGCCATCAACGGTTTTAGGTAAAAAACTACCTAAGTTTGATTTGCCCGCACTAGATCCGGCACAACCAAGACTGAATAGTGATCATTTGCGCGGACATATTATGCTGTTAAACATATGGGGTAGCTGGTGTCCAGCATGTGCTGAAGAGCAAGTTTTTTTAATGCAGTTAGCACGCTCTGGAGTTTTAATTTATGGTTTGAATTATAAGGATGATGAGCAGAATGCACGTGGCTGGTTAGCTGAGTGGGGTAATCCTTATATATCGGTTGCAGTAGATTCTTCAGGTCGCAATGCTATGTCTTTGGGCGTTTATGGTGCACCTGAAACATTTTTAATTGATGCTGGCGGTGTATTGATCTATCGTCATGCAGGTCCAATGAATCTAGATGTTTGGAACTCTGATTTTTTACCCAAAATACAGGCTTTGCAGCCAAAATGAAAAATATTATTTATAAATGGTTATTCTGTTATTTAACATTAATTTCAAGTCTAGCTTTCAGTCAAGCCACTGATGTATATTCGTTTGAATCCAACCGCCAGCAGGCGCAGTTTCATCATTTATTAGGTGACTTAAGATGTTTGGTCTGCCAAAATCAAGATTTAGCTACATCTACAGCTACGCTGGCAAAAGATTTGCGCGACGAGGTATACAAGTTTGTGCAAAATGGTCATAGTGATGATGAAATAATTCATTTTTTAACACAACGTTACGGTGATTTTGTGTTATTTAAACCTCCTGTGAAGGGGATCACCTGGATATTATGGTTAGGCCCGTTATTTTTTTTGATTATTGGAGTATTTGTGTTTTTTAAAACATACTTAAAGGGCGATCGCAATGTCTGAAAATATCTATGTGGTTTATTTTGTACTATTCTCTGCATTGGCCATAGGTGTAGTAGCGCGCACCCTGCGCAAACATACTTCTGCTCTCTGTGTGGTAATTCCAGCAATAATAATCCTGATTTGGTTTGGCTATACAAAGACCGGTGGTTTTTCTGCTTGGTTAGATTATAAATCACGGGTTAAGCTGCAACAGCAAGCACAAGCATTATCCTCTGAAGGAACAGATAAGATATTGATGCGAATGCAAGAACATTTAAAACAGCACCCTAATAGTTCAACCGGATGGTATTTATTAGGTCGTTTATATGCTAGTCAGCATCAATGGGATTTGGCTGGTGGGGCATTTCATCGTGCCTTACAATTAGATCCTGCGAATGTTCAGGCTGAAATAAATGAGATACAAACACTCAAAGCGATTAATCATCAAAATCTTAATGGGGATTTACGTAAACGATTACAATTCATTTTAGCACGTTATCCAAATCAAGCGGATGTTTTAGCTATGTTGGCAATGGATGCGCACGTTAACCACGATTATCGACTTGAAATCAAGTACTTGGAGTCTTTGTTGCCGTATGTCCCCGTTGAATCCATAGAGGCAGGAATGATCAGAAAAGCCTTGGCAGCGGCTTATGCGCAAGATGGTAGAGAATCAAATCCTGTTAATTAGGTGCTAATTAAGTTAAACTAATACGCTGTTTTTTTATTTATTGTGATAATAATATGATCCGATTACATCCTTCTGCAGGTAGCAAATCATTTGAGTACGCTGGTCAAGCCTTTAAGGCTGTAAGCCCAGATGTATTCATTAGTTTAGATGAAAATAATCCATGCTCTGAATACCA
>CANNIJ010000055.1 GCA_947505025.1 Legionellaceae bacterium
AATAAATATAGACGCTTAATCGCATTTGCTCTACGATGAAACCTTCAAGCTCTCAATGAATTAATCTATGGATATCCTCGAAAAAAACTCATTGAGTGGCCTGGCACGTTGCCTGGTGCATGCACAATTAATTTCATACGAACAAGCAAACATAGCCCAACGTGCAGCCGCCCGAGATAATGTGCGTTTCCTAAGATATCTGGTGATAAATAAATTAATCCAGCCAAACCTTTTGGCCACGTGTGTGGCCCAAGCATTTGATTATCCATATATTGATTTAAATAGCCCGGTGCAAGAATATTTGGATCCCAGCTGGAGTTGGGAACACGATCTAATCCCAGTATATCAACGTGATGGGATCTGGCATGTAGCTATTGAAGATCCCACCGACCAAGCAGCACTGGCCGCCTTTCAGTTTCATACTGGATCTCCAATACAGCCATTGATTGCTGAATCAAATCAGTTGCACGCCATTTTACGCGCTATTCGCGCAAGAAAAGAACTTGCGGATTTAAACATTTATGTAAATAGTAACTACCTACTGCCAGTATCCAAACTCACCTCACCAGCCGATAAAAACTCTCCGGTGATGCGATTTATTCAAAGAATATTACACGAGGCCGTCCGTAAAGGTGCATCGGATGTGCATTTCGAACCATATCAAACACATTATCGTGTACGTTTACGTTTAGATGGGATCTTATATGATGTAGCCCAACCTCCACAGCAACTAGCTGATAGTATTGCTATTTGTATTAAAGTGATGGGTGATTTGGATATCACTGAGAGACGACGTCCGCAAGATGGGCGTTTTCTGTTGCAAAGTGAACTTCCACAAAAAATCGACGCCAGAATTAGCCTGTGCCCAACCATCGCTGGCGAAAAAATCGTCATCCGCTTGTTGAATACTAACTTAGTGCCACCCGATCTTAACAGCTTGTGTTTAACACCTAAACACAAGCTATTACTCTTAGAGGCCATATCTAGACCGCATGGCATGATCTTAGTCACTGGGCCAACTGGTAGCGGTAAAACTGTTACTCTTTATGCCTTATTACATCACTTGAACACTGATCAGATAAATATTTCCACAGTCGAAGACCCGGTTGAAATTCAATTTCCGGGTATAAATCAAGTCCAAGTAAATCCTCATGGTATGGGATTTACTGATGCTCTAAAAAGTTTTTTACGCCAAGATCCGGATGTAATGATGATTGGTGAAATGCGCGACCAGGCAACGGCTGAAATTGCGCTTAAAGCAGCCCTAACTGGGCATTTGGTCTTGTCCACATTACACACCAACAGCGCTGCAGATACCCTGGCTCGTCTGCTGAATATAGGATTAGAGCCAGTCTATTTGGCAAGTGCAATACGTTTAATTGTTGCCCAAAGATTGGTCAGGCGCTTGTGTGGAGCATGTAAACAACTATGTACGGCATTAACTCTTGCACAAAAAAGACAATTAAATTTATCAGATAATCAGACGCATCAAGTACATCAAGCTACAGGTTGTACTGAGTGTATGGGCGGGTATCGAGGACGTTTAGCAATATTCGAACTTATGCCGATTTCAAGTCAATTAAGCGCCAGCCTGTTACAAAAGGCAAGTGCCAGCACATTACATGATCAAGCAGTGCTGGAAGGAATGCAGACTTTATACCAAAATGGTCTGGACAAAGTACATCAGGGCTTAACAACTATGGAAGAAATCTTACGAGTGAGTGCATTATGATCTATACATGTGTGGTGTGGTTATTCTTGATCTTACTGTTTCTATCCGTTGGTAGCTTTCTAAATGTTGTGATCCATCGTCTACCATTGATGTTAAGCGCAGAATGGACTGCTGACCATTTAGCATGGTTACACTTGCCGCACAAGAGTCTCAAAAAAATCAGCTTATCTTGGCCCAGATCACATTGCCCTGAGTGCAAAAAAACCCTTAAAATCTGGCAGAATATTCCTCTATTTAGCTATATAGCCTTACGTGGACATTGTTATTACTGTAATAGCAAAATTTCTCTACGTTACCCATGTGTGGAGCTAATATGTTTGCTACTCTCATCATTTGCTGTATGGTTTTTTGGCTGGCATTGGAGTTTGTGCTGCATTCTGCCTTTTATCTGGATATTAATTTGTTTGTTCTACATTGACTTAGTACATCAGATATTACCTGATGTACTAAGTCTGGGATTACTTTGGTTGGGTTTATTGATTAATACGCAAAACATTTTTATTCCTTTGTCTGCTGCAGTTTTTAGTGCTGCAGGAGCTTATTTGAGTTTATGGTTGGTCATGCAGACTTACTTATTGATCCGTGGCAAAATTGGCATGGGGCATGGTGATTTTAAATTATTTGCAGCATTTGGTGCTTGGTTTGGTTGGTCTGCGCTACCGTTAATCTTATTAATTTCATCTATCTCTGGCATCGTGATCGGTTTTATATACTTAAAAGCAACGCGGCAATCATATCAAACGCCACTACCATTTGGTCCGTTTTTATGTGTCGCTGGAATTATTTCACTATTTTATCGATTTTAAGGAGCACTACCAATGCCAACACAAATCAATCGCGTTGTTTTTATGATTTCAGATGGCACGGGCATCACAGTCCAGTCTTTTGTCAAAAGCTTGCTGACTCAATTTTCCAACCTAAATGCCAGCATTCAACGTTTGTCCTATATTGATACGGTGGAAAAAGCACAAGTTGCGGTACAAACCATTAATCAATGTTATGCGGAACACCAAGTCAAACCATTGGTTTTTATCACGCTAGTTAATCCGACAATCAGCGCTGTAATCCAAACAGCTAGCGGTTGTTTTTTTGATCTATTTAATGTGTTTATTCAACAACTAGAAACCGAGCTAGGGCAAACTGCATCAGATACCATTGGGCGTGCACATGCAGTAGCGGATAATCAAACATATGATCAAAGAATAGCCGCAATTAATTACGCTTTAACCTATGATGATGGTTTAAAACCCAGTGGATATGATCAAGCAGACGTCATATTAGTTGGTGTGTCACGTTGCGGAAAAACTCCAACTTGTCTATATATGGCATTAAGTTTTGGGGTGTTTGCGGCTAATTATCCATTTGCTGAAGATAATATGGCGCATACAAGCTTGCCGCCGTTCTTACGTGCCTATAAAGATAAATTATTTGGACTGACGATCGATCCCGTCAGATTACAACATATTCGTGACCACAGACGTCCAAACACTAGTTATGCTGGACTAGAACAATGCAGGCGTGAAGTGTCGGACGTTGAAGCCATGTATCACCATGAGAATATTCCTTTCATCAACTCAACTCGCTACTCGATAGAAGAAATAGCGACAAAAATAATGAGTATTTCAAAAATTCAACGTCGTATTTAATCTATGTAGGCGGCAGATCCAGAGCTTCGCGAGTAATGACTTGGGGAGTTGTTTATGTACTATACTGTAAGATAAAGAAACAATAATCTTGCAGGTGAGTTTATGTTAGTCCGCCAGTTGTTCTTAATTAGCTGTGTCGCATGCATAATCCCGGCGCATGCGGCACAATCTATTTATTGCCCTGCACATCACATGTATATAAATCAAGGTATGACACAAATGCAAGTTATAGAGGCATGTGGGCAACCATCATATAAGCGCCTCAAACACGAGCCAGTCGTAGAAAAAGTACCTATGACGCAACTTATTTATACTACTTTAAACCCTCAATCAATGTATCAAGGTCTAGACCCTATATACCAAACCTTTGGCCTGGCAGTTGGATCCACGGATGTAAAAGTTGAATTTAATGTCGTGGACAATATTATTACTGGTATCAAGCTTAACGGCTCCAGCACCAACGCTTTGAGTGTTTGTAATAACACTAATGTCGAAGTCGATAATCCAGTGCAAGCTGCGTATTCGGCCTGTGGGAACCCATCAATGATCAACCAAACTTTCATTACTCGAGTGGTACCTCAAAGTGACACGCCAGAAGTATGGACTTTTCAAGCTCAATATTTACCAGATATGAACTTGACATTTGTCAAAGGCACACTACAATCCATCGATTAAACTGTACAGGATGCCTGATTATGACTAACACTATAGATTCTCTCACAATTGCCTTTCAAGAAGGTGACTTAGAAAAAACACGTGAATTAGATAAATACGTTTTATCTAAAGGTGCATGGACTACTATCATGTACAGCTATCAAGACTGGGATGCAAGTAAACAAGTATTTGGTCCAGTTAAATACTCAATCCGACGCTATCAAAAACGCAACGATCAATATTGGCAAAAATCCAAATTCAATATTTCCAGTCCGGCGCAAGCACAAAAAATAGTTGAAATCTTGTCGGCATGGTTGGCAGTAGATCCAGAATAAAATTCTGCCATATCTTTCCTATCACACTTCACTTAACGTATTATACAAGAACATGCTTTAACAAGGCCTTGCTCATGAAACGGATTTTCTCTTGCATCTGCTCAACGATATTCAGCACCAGCTTGTTTTCGTCACATTTACAGCCAGCTATTGACCACATGATTCAACAGGTTGATCCTAAGATCAACATGGGTATAGTTGTGGTCGACCTGAATACTGGCGAGAGATTATATGAACGCAGTGCGAATCAGTTATTTATTCCCGCAAGTAATATGAAATTGTTTTCAAATGCTGCTGCCCTGCTGGCGTTTGGACCTGGATATCGATTTAGTACCAAATTAAGCACCGATGCAAACAACTTACAACAAGGAGTACTAAAAGGTTCTATCTATATATCAATGAATGGTGACCCATCATTGACTTCAAAAAACATACAAAACTTATTTACTCAATTAACCAGCCACGGGATAACTAGAATTCAAGGCGATGTGGTTGTAGTTAGTAACCATATAAATGTTGCCGCTTACGCCCCAGGTGTCGTCAAAAAAGACGCTACCTTTAGTTATGGAGCTCCTGTAGCGCCATTGATCTTAGATGAAAATCGTATAATTGTTACGGTCAATCCAGCATATCGTGTGAAGGATCCGGCTATAATTGAATTTCAAACCAATACAAACAGCCCTAAAATAAACAATATGGTAACTACAGCAAGCAGTTCCAAAGGTTGTGGCATTGATTTTAATATGGAAACTGGTAATCAATTAAACGTCCGCGGTTGCATCGGCTTACATCAATCGGCATTTCAACAAGGCTTAGCCTTACGTGCACCGATGAGCTATACACAAGAACAAATTAAACGGATCTTGTCTGGTATGCATATAATGCTAGATGGTCAGGTACTAGCTGGACAGCCGCCAAAAAGATCACTTCTGTTAGCGACGCATGAATCAAAACCCCTGGCACAAATCATGGCCGACACCATGAAACCTTCAGATAATCTATATGCAGACACATTGTTTTTACAAACAGCCGGCAAAATACATGGTAGTGTGCTGAATTGGCCAGATGCGCAACCAATCATCAAACAATTTTTAGAACAGCAAAGTAATATCTCAATGAGTAATGCAGTACTTGCTGATGGATCTGGGTTGTCACGCCTGGACCGCGTTACTCCAGAGCAAACTGTGCGTTTACTCCACTACCTATATACACATTTCCCTCTGTCCTATGAATATATTGCTGCCCTGCCGATTGCCGGTCAAGATGGCACGCTCCAGCGACGCTTCAACCTGCCCCAACAACGTGGCTTTATTCGTGCAAAAACAGGGACGATGACTGGTGTTATTGGACTTTCTGGATATGTATATGCTGCAAATGGTCATACATTAGCTTTTTCAATTTATATTAATACATTAAAAGGCACAGCTCCGCGTATTTCTGGACAGTACCGGCATTTAGTGGATTCTATATGTGCATTTTTACTCAAACAAAAACCTGATGACCAGCATGTTGCTGTATTCAACATATCAAGCAATCATATTGCTTTCTTGCAGAATCAAACCCCAGCACAACACTTACGCCAAACTAGAGGCGCATGGAGAAATTTAGAATACTCTGTCAAACAAGCATTCCAAAAACATGCCATCAGTGTCTTATATCGAGCCCATCAATTAGTTCTAATTGATCATACTGGTAATCCAAATATAGTTTGGAGTGCATTACAAGCTATATATGCAAAACATAAATTCGCCGTTGAGTTATCCAGTTCTGATCGTCCTTTAGGCATACAGAATGGTCCGCATTTATTATGGACTCAACACACTAATGCATCCAATGATCAAATATGGACACTACACCCTTATGCCTAAAATAACTCATCGCCCACGTAAACGTTTTGGTCAAAATTTTCTAGAGAACCAGCATGTAATTCAAAGTATTTTACAATCATTGCATTTGCAAGCCTCTGACAATGTGTTGGAAATTGGGCCAGGACTGGGCGCGCTCACTAAACCCTTATTAAATATCCTCACAAAATTGACTGCAATTGAAATTGATACAGATCTACACGCACATTTGATAGCCATGCCGGTGTCTCAAGATAAATTAACCGTAATTTGTGCGGATGCTTTAACGATTAATTATAATGAACTACCAATCAACACAAGAATCATTGGCAACTTACCGTACAATATTTCAACACCATTATTATTGCGCTTGTTAGCCGGTTTAGATTCTATTGAAGATATGCATTTTATGTTACAAAAAGAAGTGGTCGATCGACTATCTGCTAGCCCTGGTTGTAAAGCTTACGGTAGATTAAGTGTAATGGCGCAATATTATTGCGACGTAGAATCTTTATTTGATGTGGCCGCCGAATCTTTTAGGCCGGTGCCGCGAGTCGAATCTAGTGTGGTGCGTTTAACCCCTTGGCGACCTGGCAAGTATCCTGAAGTAGCATTTAATGATCTTGAGCGTGTGGTTGCTTGTGCTTTTTCTATGCGCAGAAAAACATTAGCGAACAACCTTAAACCATGGTGTGCCGCACAAAAACTGCAGGAGATTGGGATTGACCCTGGACTACGGCCAGAGCAACTACAGATATTAGATTATGTGCACCTAACACAAGCATTAGGATATCTGTCGCTGCAACACATGTAGCCTGGAGTGCAGGGCTTCTAATTGATCCAATAATTCCATAACCAATACGGTGCCGGATACATTTAGCTCTAGATCCCGCTGCAATCTGAATGCTGCTTGCAACCTATGTAACATCCGACAATCAAAATTAATTTGTGGGATTGGTTTTGTGACAGAATGAAACAAACCATGCTCCAACAGCTCAACTAACCAATCCTCAGAGAAATGATGTAATTTACACAGCTCTGCAAACGATACATAAGCTGTCTCATCCATTAACAACCCTGTGCTGACCAAGGAATCTTTCATGATTACACTCCTAGAGATTGGCGAGGATTAAACGGCATGTTATCTGCCATGGTTTTATATAATGCTAATTCTGATTCTGTGTTCGGTTCTGGCACTACAACTTTTAAAACAACATACTGATCTCCTGGATTAGCACCAGGTAATCCGCGTTTTTTTAACCTTAAAGTATTGCCACCTTGGGATCGTGGTGGAATTTTTAACTCAACCTTGGCGGCCAAGGTTGGTACCATTACTGTAGCGCCCAATGCAACCTCCCATGGAGTAACTGGCAAGGTTAAGTATATATCCTGTCCAACCACGTCAAAATAAGGATGTGGATCAATCGCTACCGTGATATATAAATCACCGGCTGGACCACCATGTGGATCTATGGAGCCTTTACCCGCCAAACGAATTTTCTGTTCGTTTTTAACTCCAGCAGGAATTTTAACACGTAGCTTCTGCTGCGATCTTTCTTGTCCAAGATGAATTTCTTTCACACACCCAGCAAATGCCTGTTCTAAAGACAGATTTATTCGGCCATGAAGATCAGCAGCACGACGAGATCGTTCATGAAATCGTGCATCAGCAAATAAAGAAGAGAACCAATCTTCAGGCATGTCAGCAAAATCAGATGTACTGCCAAAACCAGTATGTGCTGCTGCATGGTCGGCGTCAAACATCCCTACCTGGTCATACTCTGCGCGTTTTTTTGGATCTTTGAGTACTTCATAGGCTGCACCTAAAGTTTTAAATTGCTCTATTGCTAGAGGATCTTTATTCAAATCAGGATGATATTGACGAGCTAAACGTCTGTATGCAGTTTTAATTTCTTGTGCACTAGCATCGCGCGCCACACCCATTACTTTATAATAATCATTATCATTCATGGTATTTAATTTAATCCTTATTTTTGCAGTACGTATTTGCCGGGTGCTTCTGGCAATGTCTTATCAACGGCTGGAGCATGAATTTGTACAGCACTTGATCTATCAGCCAACCAAGCGTTCCATGCCAGCCACCAGGAGCCTGAACGTTGTTCAGCGGCTACATACCATTGATCTGGGCCAGTGTAGACAGAACTTCTGGCTGACTCATGATAGCGATATGTATGTCCTGGGTGTCCAGGCTCACTTATAATCCCAGTATTATGACCACCGCTGGTTAAAATAAACGTTAATGGACTACGTATCATGAGGTGGGTTTTATATACCGATCTCCATGGAGCTACGTGATCTTTTTCCGTACTGACAACAAAAGACGGCACACGAATGTTCTCAGCAACAACCACCTCACCTTCAACCAATAAACGTCCAGCAGCAAAATCATTATGTAAAAAAAACTTCTCCAGATATTCACTATGCATTTTATACGGCATACGTGTTGCATCAGCATTCCAGGCCAATAAATCAATCAATTTAGAGCTGTCTTTATGCATATAATCACGGATGATCTTAGACCATATTAAGTCATAAGACCGTAGCATTTGAAATGAGCCGGCCATTTGTTTTGTATCTAAATATCCCTGATCCCACATCATGTTTTCTAAAAAAGACAACTCACTTTTATTAATAAATAGCATCAACTCACCCGCTTCGGTAAAATCTCCTTGCGCGGCTAATAAGGTTAAACTTTTTAATCGTGTATCCTTGTTTTTTGCCATAGCAGCCGCGGTAATCAAGGCTAGCGTACCACCTAAACAATAGCCCATAAGATGGATCCTAACCTTAGGCCTTTGTTTAGAAACAATATCTATCGCCGACATTGCGCCCAAACGATAATAGTCATCCATGCCAAGATCACGATCTGCACGTGTTGGATTACGCCAAGAAACCATAAACACGGTATATCCCTGTTTGACCAACCAATCGACCATAGAATTATTAGGCGACAAGTCAAGAATATAATATTTCATAATCCATGCAGGTAATATAAGTAATGGTTCGGTATATACTGTTGCTGTTTGTGCGTCATATTGAATTAATTCGATCAAATGATTTTGAAAAACAACTCGACCTGGAGTAATTGCAACTTGCTTGCCGGGCGTGAAGTCCGCCATATTCTCTGGTGGCGTACCGGTAATCCGTGCCATGCTATCTTTAATGGCGACTTCAGTTCCATGCAGAATATTTTTACCACCGGCACGATAGGTTTCATAAAATAAATCTGGGTTAGTTAAGATGAAATTAGCAGGTGACCAGGCATCTAGTCCTTGGCGCACCACAAAAGAGATTAGTGCTTCGGTATGTGCTGCCAATCCAGGTACATTTACTGTGGCTAGTCGCCACCACGCCTCTACGCTCATAAAATTCTCAGCAAACATACGCCAAGGCATTTTTTGCCAATTTGCAGAATGAAATCTTACGTCATCGCAAACAACCGAACGCTTTATGGGATAAATGCTGGCAGCCAAGGTAAGTTCCATACATCGGCCAGGTGACTGTATTAATTGAGAAGCCCAAGAAAAATATGCCGTACGGACGGCTGCTGGGCTGATCCCTGCAGTCATTTTTGCTAGTTGTGCTTGCGACCAACGATCCATGAAATTAAAAAAATTATTCTGTTCTGGTGTGGTACTACAAGTACATGCTGGCATTTTAGAATCAATCATTGAGCTGATCCTTAACGAACACTATTACTTTTAGAATAGCAGATAAAAATCACACCATAGCGCTAATGACAATGATTATAAACATAGATGCTCAGCTAATTCTGTGCCCAAGTACTTTCTACAGATCATCATTTTCTCACCACTCTCGGTTGTTTTAAGGATACTATAGTTAATCTTACTTAAAAGATGTTCGGATCTTAGATTAAATAAATAGCCTATATTGAAGCTAGGGAGATCTATCTTTGCCAGATATAAATCTAGTGCCTTATGTGTCCTCATATAATTAACCGCAACTGCTTTGGACATAAAAATAGCATCAACATCATGATTGTTGAGTCTTTTTATCGCATCATCAATCGTAAAATCTAACTGGCCAATATTTAGACCGACTCTTTGCGCCAAATCCAATGCTAGATTTCCGCCCTGCACATCTACAAATTTATTATCTAAATCAGATAAGTGTAATACATTTTCGCCAGCATCAAGCCATCCGGCAACAACAATTGAGGTCATCCCTGCAATCATAGAAAACAGCAGGCCGGTGAAAAATAGAGTCCACAAGACCGAAATAGTACGTACAACTCTTGATGCAGGAAAAAATGGCGGTGACCTTAAACCATATACTAAGCTGCGCCACAGGATTAATTCAAATGCGCGATAACCACTTAATGCAATTAATTGTTCTTGCTTATCATGCTCTACAAAATAA
>CANNIJ010000056.1 GCA_947505025.1 Legionellaceae bacterium
ATGCAGACAGTTGTCGTGCCCCACTCACTAAGTTTATGCAATATTTGCAAGATAATACTGCGACTAATCAGAGTGGTGGTTTTGTAGGCTGGACAATTTGGTCCGCAGGGCATGGCTGGGGAGATTATAATTTGCGCGTTAAGCCTGGTTCGTATCATATGAGTATACTCAAGGCAGCACTAGATCACACTCTATAGGGTTCTGTCGCAAAAACTTTTTTGATGGAACAACCCTCGGGTTTAAGCCAGCGATTTTTCTACAATCTCACTTAAATCCGGTGATAACCTAAGCGATTGCAAACGATGTAATTGTTGCAACATCAATCCTTGCCGTACTGGATCCCAGCGCTGCCATTGTGTTAATGGGCTTGCTAAGCGTGCACTACATTGAGGATTTTTACTGTCAATTTCAATCAACATGTCTGTTAAAAAGCTATAGCCACTGCCGTTAATTGCGTGGAAATAGCGCGGATTACCGTGGACAAATCCTCCAATTAAAGCACGTGCGTTATTCGGATTTTGTAAGTTAAATGCAGGATGAACCAACAATTCCTTCACTTGAGTTAGAACATCAGGAGTATTTGCCGTGGCCTGCACGGTAAACCACTTATCCAGCACTAATTGGTTGTCCTGCCAGCGCTGATAAAAGTCTTGTATTGCCTGCAATCGCGTGACTTGCTGGGTATGATTAACCAACAAGTTCAAACTTGCAATTTGATCAGTCATTGTTTGTGCCTGTTGAAATTGATTCTGGCAATAGTCTGTTGCTTTAGATTCGTTTGCTGCCATCATTAATCGTAGACAAGTATTACGCAGCGCACGTATGCCATAAGCACTTGATTGCATACTATGATCTTCTTGTGACCATAACAGCTGATAAGTTCTGTCTAATTGATTATATAAAGTACGCCCTAGATCAGCTATAAACATTTCGCGCGCATCTTCGACGCGAGTAACATCAATCTCCACAAGCATACCCGCCATAGCTTCAAAGCCTGGCGTAGTTAACAACGCTGCACGCAAGGCTGGATCTCGATCAGTATCACTGAGAATAGTACTGTACGCTTGAGTCAGCGCATCAGGTATTTTTCTGGATATGTCATGATTATTGTAAGCTGTAATTAAGTATTTATGGGCCAATTGTTGCGCACTATCCCATTGACTAAAGCCATTGGTTTCAAACTTTAATAATAAAAGTAAATCGTCATCTGCTAAGTAAGGATGTAACTTGATCGGTGCAGAAAAATCACGTAATAATGACACTACTGGGCGCTCGCTTAACCCATCAAAAGTAAAGGTTTGTTCGGCTGCACGCAGCTCTAATATCTCTGAGGAGATCGGCATCTTAGCACCACTAGAGGTCCATAATGCAATCTTCAGCGGAATATGAAACGGCTGCTTCACATGGCTATCTGTGGTCTCTGGGCAGGTTTGGGTTAAAGTCAAAGTTAATTTATGATTATTATATGTGCTTTTAACCTGGACTTCTGGCGTGCCGGCTTGCTCATACCAAAGTTTGAATTGAGTTAAATCAAGATTATTTGCATCTTCCATAGCAGCAACAAAATCTTCAATTGTGACTGCACAACCATCATGCCGTTTGAAATACAAGTCCATCCCGTGTCTAAAGCCAGTAGCACCCAGTAAAGTATGCTGCATACGAATAACTTCTGCACCCTTGTTATAAATCGTTGCCGTATAAAAATTACTAATTTCTTGATAAGAGTTTGGGCGTACCGGATGAGCCATCCGACCAGCATCTTCGGGGAATTGGGATTGTCTCAAATCATTCACATCGTAGATCCGATTCACATCACGTGAATTCATATCCCGAGAAAATTCTTGGTCACGAAAAACGGTTAGCCCTTCTTTTAAACTTAATTGAAACCAATCACGACAAGTAACCCGGTTTCCAGTCCAATTGTGGAAATACTCGTGCGCGATTACCCCCTCAATCATTGCATAATCTTGATCCGTAGCAGTTGCTGGATTGGCTAAAACACATTTTGCATTAAAAATATTTAAACCTTTGTTTTCCATCGCGCCCATATTAAAATCACTGACTGCGACAATCATGTATAAATCCAGATCGTATTCACAACCATAAATCTCCTCATCCCAATGCATGGCTTTTTTTAATGAGGTTAAAGCATGATCGCATTGATTGGCATTTTTAGGTTCAACATATAATTTCAATGCAACACATTTACCGGAGCGGGTGACAAATTGATCTTCTACACAGGCCAGATCGCCGGCTACCAGTGCGAACAAATACGAGGGTTTTTTGAATGGATCATTCCATTCAGCCCAATGCCGTCGATCATCAGTCGATCCTTCGGCGACTAAGTTGCCATTTGAAAGTAAGATTGGGTATTTTTTTTGATCTGCGCTAATCCGGGTTGTATACAAGCTTAAAACATCTGGTCGATCTGGAAACAAGGTTATACGACGAAAACCCTCAGCCTCACACTGAGTACAAAAAAGACCATTAGATCGATACAAACCGGATAATTGGGTATTATCTTGTGGACGCAAACGGGTTTTTACCGTTAATGTAAACTTATCTTTATCCGGATTAACCGTCCAAATCCCCGGCGTGGACGGTTGTAAATCTAAAGTTTGGTCATCTAGGCTCATGCTGATTAATTCAAAGTCAGCGCCATTTAATGACAATGCACCCGGCTGCAGGCGCTCAAAACACATCTTATTCTGCACCAGCGCATAATCATCGAACAAATCAACTTGTAAAGTGACAGTTAACAAGAGAAATGGATAAGATCTATAATCTTTTAAGTACGTCGTAGACATATATTTATCCTATGATCATTAGGTCTAGCCATGATGGTTAGAGATATAAAGGAGTGTTGCATTAACACTTTGTCCTTTAACTTTGCCTGCATTTAAATGGTCGCACGCTTTTTTTGCTTGGCTGGCCTGCAACGCCACGTACGATCTGGTGGCTAATACATCGATTTTGCCAATCATATCCGCCGCTAA
Organism: Legionellaceae bacterium; assembly: GCA_947505025.1. Lineage (GTDB taxonomy): Bacteria > Pseudomonadota > Gammaproteobacteria > Legionellales > Legionellaceae > CANNIJ01. The sequence goes on from CANNIJ010000056.1 coordinate 2,997, forward strand.
ACCAGCATCTTTAGTTAAAGCACCTAAAATGTCACCGGCACGTAATTTTTGTTTTCGTCCTATGTTCAAACATAATGTAATCATCGGCGGAGTAACTGCCACCCTGGGTTTTTTCGATAAGTCAGCGAGATCCCCCAGAGATATAGCCTTGCCTTGAGCATTTTCAATTAACAACACGCGACACGCATCTTCATGTGTAATCAAACTAATCGCCAGGCCTGATTGTCCAGCTCGACCTGTGCGACCTATTCTATGCGTGTGTACTTCACAGTCATAGGCTAATTCATAATTAATGACTAGTGGGAGAAATTTAATGTCTAAACCACGAGCAGCTACATCTGTGGCAACCAAAATCGAACAACTTTGATTGGCAAATTGCACCATCGCTAAGTCGCGATCCATTTGCTCCATGTCTCCATGCAAACTTAATGCACAAAAACCTGCGCGCTTTAAACTAGTAACAATTTCTGTGATACGTTTCTTTGTATTACAGAAAATCAAGGTTGGACTAGAAGCATAATGATTTAAAATGGTGGTTAGTGTCTGGAAATGTTGATCGGCAGTGACTGTGTAAAAGATTTGCTGTAGATCGTCAGACACTTGTTCCTGTTCAATAAAGATTTCTTTGGGTTTACGCATACCAGCATTTGATAATGCTGGTATTTCTGCTGGATAAGTCGCAGAAAATAACAGTGTCTGACGCTCTTTTGGGCATTTCTTGACGATGTTCTGTATCGATTCTAAAAATCCCATATCGAGCATCCGATCAGCTTCATCCAAAACTAATACACTTAAGTGCTGTAAATTTAAAGATCCTTTGTCAAGATGCTTTTGTACTCGGCCCGGGGTTCCTACAATAACATGCCCACCGTGGCTGAGTGAATCTAATTGGGCGTGCATTGGACTACCGCCAGCTAACAATACTACTTTGACATTCGGCATAGCTCTGGCTAACTCACGAATTGCCTGACTGACTTGCAAAGCAAGTTCACGTGTTGGACATAAAACCATGGCTTGTGCCGCAAAAAATTTAAGATTCAGACGATTTAATATGGTTAAAGCAAATGCAGCAGTTTTTCCACTGCCGGTATGTGCACGTGCAATCACATCTGTGCCTGCCAGGAGTTCAGGTAAACTTTGTGCCTGAATCGGCGTCATCTGTGTGTAATTCAAATGTGCTAAGGTTTCCAGTAACGCTGGATTTAAATCCAGGCTGGAAAAATCTTCTGATATTGATATTGGTTGTATGGGCATGTGGCAAATTATCCTTCATTATCCAAGATACCTTATATCATATTACGTGTCTTATGTGCACATATTCTCCTGGGGCTGGAGTATATTCCCCTGTTATCTCGGGTATAGCTATAGTTTTTCCAGACTGCTGTTTTAACCATTTGTACCATTCTGGCCACCATGATCCGGTATAATGTCGTGAGTTACTCAGCCAATCATCAGGATGCACATAGTGATGATCATTTATATGATAACCATATTTATCGCTGCCTGGCGGAATAATTATTCCTGCAATATGGCCTGAACCAGCGAGTAAAAACTTTTTTTCACCGGAAAATAATTGAAATCCTGCGTAAGTCGTTTTCCACGGCGCTATATGATCTTTTTTAGTAGAAACAAAAAATACCGGCAGATCAACCTGATGTATATCCAGTGGCTGCTGGTTTAACACGATTTTCCCAGGTTTGACTAAATCATTTTGCAAGTACATCCAACGCAAATATTCTGAATGCATTTTTGCAGGCATATTCGTTGAGTCCATATTCCAAAATAATAAATCAAATGCAGCTAACGATTTACCCTGTAAATAATTACGAATTACAAAAGACCAAATTAAATCATTAGCCCGTAATGAATTAAATGCACTGGCCATCCAATGACCTTCAAGATAGCCCCTGCTCTGCATATGTTCTTCAATTTTAGCGATCTGTGGTTCATCAATAAAAACTCCAATATCACCTGGATCGCTAAAATCAATCATCGATGCCAAAAAAGTTGCCGATCTTACCGGCTGAACTTCTAAAGACTTATAATAAGCCAATAACATAGCTAATAATGTCCCTCCAATGCAAAAGCCTACCGTATTGATTTGTTTAACTAATAAATGTTTTTGAATAAAATCAACCGCCGCAATCGGGCCTTGGTTTAAATAATCTTCCATGCCTTTATGTGCATGATTTTCTGCTGGATTTACCCATGAAATTACAAAAACAGTCAGACCTTGTCTGACTAACCATCGAATTAATGAGTTATTTGGGCTTAAATCCATAATATAATATTTATTAATCCACGGCGGGATAACCAGTAATGGCACTGATTGTACGTGAGTGGTTTGTGGCGAATATTGTATCAGTTCCATCAAATCATTTTTATAAACGACTTTACCTGGAGTCACCGCCAGATTAACACCTACTTTAAAAGCATCAGGATCGGTCATGTGTAATGTGGGATGATCTGGATTGGCGGCCAGATCAGTTAGCAGTCGATCAAATCCTACGAGCAAATTCTGACCATTAGTACACATAGTTTCATGTAACACCTCGGGGTTTGTTCCCAAAAAATGCGCCGGCGATGCCGCATCTAGGATTTGGCGCGTGAAAAATTTTATTTTTTTTGCCGAGGAGGTATCCAGATACTCCATTTTTTCGATTAAATCATCAGTATGTTGCTTGAGCAGCAGATAATTCTGACTCAATAAATTAAATACTGGATGTTGGGTCCATTCAACCGAGGAAAATTTCGGATCCTGAATTGGTTGGTGCCAAAGCTCTAGAGCATCTTGATAATAAGCATATTGCGAGTGCTGCACAGAGGATTGATTGGCATATAACACGTGCGCGAGATTTATATAATTTGTTGAGAACTGCTGCCATTGATCGAGTATGCCGGACGTCAATACTGGCTTTTTTTGCCAGATCTCGAATAAAGCCAGACTCTTTTGAGTAATTGACTGCAATAAATTATCACGGGGCATCGGCGAACCCATAAATCCAGATTAATTATAAGATTAGCATATCAACTCATAACTAACATCAACCCCCGGTCATCCGTGGATGTGCGCTGGATCACTTGGCAATGAATGCATCTGACCCAAAGTTAAACAACCTGACGTCAATTAGAGTTTACATGCGCCAAGATTTGTTATAATATGTCATTTTTGCTGAGCCGCAAGGTGTTGTATATGTACAAAGATATGTCGGCCTATATATCTGTGAGTGTTTTAGCTACGGGAGCAGCTTTAACAGTTGGACTCTTAGTCTTTAGCGGCATGTTTGCATTATTACCAAGCTTACCCCTGGCCTTGGTTGCAATGTTTCTGGCTGTAGGTTATGAAGGTGAAGTGTATGTTCAAAACATACGCGGCGCCTGGGATAAAATGTTCAAGCCACGACATCATGAACACATGATCGCCAAAGCTTTTTTACGCCAATATACTCCAGAATCATCTACAGATCGACCACAGTTCTTTGAGGACTTATTAAATGCCCTGGAACAACTAGACCGCTACGAGCATACCAAAAATCCCAAATACGATCCGGAAATTCAAGAATTAAAAGAACAAATTGAACGAATGGAGGAATATTTTACTAATCAACTGTTTGATTTAGACGGCCCTGAAAATCTGCATATGTACGCTGATTATGAAGCAGAATTAAATTATTGGTTATCAGGCGAATCCCAGGTTACCTTATGCTTCTCCGATATTAACCAATATCTAAGGCAAAAAAAAGCTATCGATACACAGGATAAACTCAGTAAACCAAATCTAAAATCCGCTGCTCAAGAATTATTAGCAGCTGAAAAACAAGCCTTTTCTGTTCAAAAGTGGTTGAGTGTAGTTGCAGGTTTTGCTATGGGTTTAGGAACTACATATTTGTTAGTTGAAGCATTTACTGTATTACCTATTATTGTATTTTTACCTGTGGCTCTGTGGCCGGTATTGATTGTACCTTTGGCAATTATTGCTGGTGCAGCTTATGGATTTCTAACCTACAATGCACTAACCGATATGTGGCATAATAAAACCTTGCAAAGTTGGCTGAGCAAGTTGCAGCAATCCTGGGCTAAAGAACGTACATATACTACTCTTATGGTCTCATTAGGCATAGTCTTACTCTTATCTTTAACCGTTGCATTAACCATCTGTACGGCCGGCACATGGTGGACTATTGTAAAGGAGATCCCTGCTTTATTTGTATGGATGAAAGCTGTGCCGGTGATTGTATTTCAACTGATCCTCGCATTATTGGTAGGGGCCGCTACACTGATCTTTAATGTGCAGAACACCATGGAAACATTAGAGTTTTTTTATGAAAAACTGCCTAACATGGCAGGAAATGTTTGGCATGATCTGGGTGCATTACCTGGCAAGGTTTGCACCCAGATTCTGCAAGAGAACCCTGGGCAAGCTATTAACCCTTTTAGACTAATTCGACTGCTAATTGCCGCGCCGTTGCGCTACTTGCTCTTTGTAGGGCATTTAATCTCTGAGGCTTTTGGAAGTACCAGACTTCCAGGTGTCCCGGATGCTTGGTCGACTGTATTCGGTTTTGTAAGTAACTTTTTTCAGGATTTCTTATACTTTTTTAATGATGAACCTAACCATGACCACAGTGATAAACAATTACTTAATGAGCATTTTAGTGATGCTGGCCACGATCATAGTGATGATCTACCTACACGATGTTTAAAGGCGGTGTTTTACCCTATATTAATTGCCGAGATCCAGTGGGATTTTTATACCAGTAAATTAAATACTAACCCATTAACGCAGGCAGCCGCCAATGAACGAGCCGGTATGCAAATGAACCGAGACATAGAGCAAGACATGGCGGATAAATGCGCAGTTAACTTATTTGCCTCTGCGGAAAATACACGATATAAGCCAAGTGAACGCAGATCTACAAGTTCAGCCGCCGCTGGGAGCTGCTGCTAACATCCGTCTCAAATCGCTCAAGTGCGAATTGGCTAAAGCTTTGGAACGCTCTGGATTGCGTTCCCCGTTTTTACCAAACCACTCCACAACATCCTCAGGTAACTCTTCCAAAAAACGACTGGGTAAACACTCATGAAGTTCACCAGCACGTCTGCGTTGACGCGCCAAGCTAATACACAGACTTTTTTGTGCTCGCGTTATACCTACATACGCCAAACGCCTTTCTTCTTCTATTTGATCATCCTCAATACTAACTCGATGAGGTAATATGCCTTCTTCCATGCCGATTAAATACACATGAAAAAACTCCAGACCTTTAGATGCATGCAATGTCATTAGTTGTAGCATATTTGGATCTGAGTCTTCAGTCTGTTCTAGGCGCTCAATTAAGATCAATGTATTAATTACGTCAGATAATGTGCGATCCGGGGTTTTTTCTAAAAGTCGACCGATCCATGCAATAAGCTCTAGCACATTTTCCATGCGTTTTTGTGCTTGTTGTGGCGTGTCAGATAATTCATACACATGTGCTTCATATCCGCTAGAACTAATCAATTCATGCATTGCACCCATTACCGAGTCACGAGAATCACAGCGTTTTTGCAACGCCAATAACCACTGTTTAAAGTATTGTAATGCTTCACGTGGTTTATCACTGATGTGTGTACTTAGAGCTAAATGATCGCTGCACGTTAACAGGCTTTGCTGACGGTGTTTTGCATACTTACCCAGGGCCATCAATGTTGTATCACCAATGCCGCGTTTTGGGGTATTAATAATTCTTAAAAAGGCTGTGTCATCATTTGGATTACATAACAAGCGTAAGTAAGCTAATATATCTTTAATTTCGGTTTTAGCGAACCAAGATTGCCCACCGCTGATCTTGTACGGAATACTGTGATAGCGTAATACGGTTTCAAATACACGCGACTGGTGGTTGCTGCGATATAACATAGCATAATTCCCATAAGAAGTTCCGGTGCGCAGACTATGACTCAAAAGATCTGCAACCACCTGTTCGGCTTCTTCTTGCTCATCCTTACAACATAAAATACGAATTAGATCACCCGTGCCGAGTTCACTCCATAATTGTTTGGCAAATACATGCGGATTGTGCGTAATCAGCTGGTTCGCAGCACGTAAGATCGTACGTGTTGAACGATAATTCTGTTCTAATTTGATGACTTTGAGAGCCGGGTAATCTTGCTGTAGATGTAATAGATTTTCTGGACGCGCGCCACGCCAGGCATAAATGGATTGATCATCATCACCTACAACCGTCAATTGTCCGCGAGCCCCAACCAAGAGCTGGATTAAAGCATATTGCCCGGGATTTGAATCCTGATACTCATCTACCAACAAATAATGAATTCGGTTTTGCCAATACATTAATATTTCAGGGTTTGTACGCAACAATGCGACTGGCAGACGAATTAAATCATCAAAATCTACGGCATTATAAGCAAGCAAGGCATCCTGGTAACGACCATACATTGGTGCTACCTCCCGGGAAAAGGCCGTGGTATGATCGATTTTAAGTACGTCCTCTGGAGACAGCAGATCATTCTTCCAGGCGGATAATTGCTGTTGTACCGCCATAATGTATTCATTATCATTAGCTTGTGCTGGCGCACAACCATTGCGCAATAACTGGGTGCTATCCTCTTGATCAAAAATAGAAAAACCTTTAGACAATGAACATTCATGCAAATGACGCTTGATAATCCCTAAGCCTAAAGTATGGAAAGTCGCTACTTGTAAGCCTCGCCGAGCATCACTAGGAATGGCCCCAGAGACGCGCGCGCGCATTTCATGTGCAGCTTTATGGGTGAATGTTACAGCTGTAATCCGGCGTGCCGGCACCCTAGCATGCTCAATTAAATAAGCAATTTTTTGCGTAATTACTCGTGTTTTACCACTACCAGCACCGGCCAGCACTAACAAAGGGCCATCTAAGTAACGCACTGCGGCTAATTGTTGTGGATTCAACATTTGTGATCCTAGGTTAAAAATCAACCAGTAGATTTGTTTTAAATTAAGAGGGCATGATTATAACTGAGACACGACGGATAAGGAAATAAATCCAGGCTCGTAATTTCCCACGACAATATTTGCGTATGCATTATCATATAACAGTAACCACTGTCGCATATAGCTGGATATGTGCGGCACATCCAGTTATAATTAGCACACTTTTTTTACAAAGCACCACAACATCGATACTTGTCCCCAAAACGGTGCAGCAGCGCCTGGGATCATTTGTTGTGCTGCAAAAATAGACGGGTGTATTTAAATGAACCACAAAGTAGGCTTTGTAAGTTTGGGCTGTCCTAAAGCCTTGGTTGATTCTGAACGCATTATTACTCAGCTACGCGCACAAGGCTATGAATTAGTTTCTACTTTTAAAGATGCCGGCGTTGTAGTGATTAATACTTGTGGATTTATTGACTCTGCAGTCAAAGAATCCTTGGATACAATTCGCGAAGCTATGGCTGAAAATGGTCGAGTGATTGTAACCGGGTGTTTAGGCGCCAAAGCTGATATTATTCGTGATGCATGCCCAGATGTACTACACATCAGTGGTGCTCATGCATATGAAGAAGTTGTAC
>CANNIJ010000057.1 GCA_947505025.1 Legionellaceae bacterium
ATCCATGAACTGGACTGTCAATCTTTGACTGACTATCAGTCATTGACTGGGCGTGGATATCAGCCACTGAAGTAATCGCTAAGCTTAGCGTAAGCATAGGAATAAATTGTCGCATTGTCTTCTCCAGTATTTATTGACAGCACCTTTTGATGGCTGCCATTTCCTTAATCGACATCACGAGTATATCTGTAGCAGACTTAATCTGCAATACTTTGATCTTTTTATTAATCTCCGTTTTTTCTTGTATTGTATGCTCAATGGCAGCAAATAAAATTTCCGGCGCTAGTGTTTCTTCAGCTAAAACACGGCTGATACCCTGCTCAGAAAAATATTCTGCATTTTGGATCTGATCCCCACGACTAGATTTGCGTGATAACGGAATTAAGATGTGTGGTTTATTTAATGCCAGTAACTCATATACTGTATTTGCTCCGGCTCTTGATATTACTAGGTCGCTCATTGCATATAAATCAGCTAATATCTCATTCGCATATTCAATCTGAAAATAATCTTTACGATCTAACAATAATGGATCGATATGCCCAGCACCACATAAATGCACAATCTGATAACTTTCACCCAGCATATCTAATGCTGCACGCAGACAAGCATTTAAAATCTTACTCCCTTGTCCACCGCCCATCATCAAAACACAAGGTTTTTGATCGTTAAAGCCGCAAAAAGCTAATCCTTTGGCACTACTACCCGTAAATAACTGTGCACGAATCGGCGTACCAGTAACCGTAATCTTCTTTTGATTTTTAAAACCTTTTTTTGCTGCATCAAATGTTACACACAAGCGCTGGACAAATGGAAAACTCAAGCGATTAGCCAATCCAGGACTAAAGTCTGACTCGTGAGCAATGACCGGTATCCTGCACACCCATGCTGCAACAACTACAGGAAATGCTACAAAACCACCTTTGGAAAAAACCACACGCGGTCTGATCCAGATTAATAAAGCAATAGCCTGAAATATACCGATCACAGTGTTAATTGGATCAAAAATGTTTTTCCAACTAAAATAACGCCGCAATTTACCACAGCGAATCGAGTGATACGCCACTTTAATGGCGGATATCATCGATTTTTCAACACCATGCTTTGAACCAATATAATCAATCTGCCAATCTTCAGCCTGAAAAGCTTCAATCAAGGCTATGTTAGGCGTCACATGTCCGGCACTCCCACCACCGGTAAATACAATTCCATTTGCCATTTTTTATTCCAATAATAAACTTAAATCAATTGCGCGCACAGATTTTGTCAGCGCACCCACAGAGATGAAATCAATTCCCGTAGCAGCAACCTGGCAAATGTTATCTAAATTAATGCCACCAGAAACTTCTAACTGGCAGCGTCTTTTTCGACCACACGAAACTGCTTCAAGCATCATGTCAACTGTGAAATTATCTAACAAGATCCTATCTGGACTTGCATCTAAGGCTTCATTCAACTCAATCAAGTCTACTACCTCAACCTCAATCAACAAACTACTATTTAATGCACGTGCCGATTTGATTGCACCAGTAATTGAGCCACAGGCCTTGATGTGATTCTCTTTGATCAAAAATGCGTCATGCAGCCCCAGGCGATGATTGAACCCACCACCACACCGTACTGCATATTTTTGCGCCAAGCGTAAGCCAGGAATGGTTTTGCGAGTATCTAATAACCTTACATTAGTGCCGACTAATTTTTGCACATAAGATCTAGTTGTTGAAGCCGTACCTGATAGTGTTTGTATAAAATTTAATACTGTGCGCTCAGCAGTGAGCAATGATCTTGCTGACCCATGTATTTTGCATAAGGTGCTTGGAGCATCCAAGTAATCACCCTCGTCAGCCAACCATGTAACCCTGATCTCTGAATCTATACTTGCAAACACCGCATTGGCCCAGGGCTGCCCACAAACTACCAAGGGCTCACGCGATAGAATAATCCCGTGCATATATAAATCATCTGGCAAAAGATTTGCAGTAACATCGCCTGAACCAATATCTTCGGCTAATGCGATCTGTATATCTTGTGCAATAAGTTGATTATTAATTTCCATTAGTAGAATTCGCAGAAAATCTAGACTTTAGCCAAGCTGGGGTAATGAGCGTAGTCACCATAACCATCAAAATAATACTCGCAAATAATGAATCAGGAATTATACCCAGACCCTGTCCGGTAAAAGCAAAGATCAATCCTACTTCACCGCGAGGCAGCATGCCAATCCCAATCAAAAAACGATCATCTTTACGAGCACCGCCTAATCCACAGATTAATTTACCAGCTATTGCCGCAACTGTCAGTCCAATAGCAATCATCACTACATGCCAATTAAAAAAAGCTTCCAACTTAACTTGAATTCCAACTAACATAAAAAATAGTGGTGCAAAAACAGCTTCAAACGGCATAACTAATTGCTTAATAGTGAGCGTATTACGTTCTTCACGCGCCCTGAATAATCCCTCATGCATTATAATACCTGCTAAAAATGCACCAATGATCGAAGCTAAATGCACTAAGTTAGCCAGCCAAGATAAAAACATAACTAATATAAAAGCTGTAAATAGCTTGGTTTCCCATGGATCTAAAAAATGCGAACCTGCCACGGCTAAACGTAATATTACAGGACACAGCCATAATACACCGACAAAAAATATACCGGCCCAGAATAATATTCTAACTAATAACCATAACTCCACATGACCGCTAATCACTAACCCACTAACTACCGCCAATAAAATCAAACCTAAAATATCATCGATCATAGCTGCACCCATGATCGTTTTTGCTTCGCGTGTTTTTAATTGTTTAAGCTCTTTTAAAACACGTGCAGTTATCCCAACACTAGTAGCTGATAAAGTAGCGGCCACAAATAATGCCGACGTTAGCGGTAAATCTGGCATCAGCATGTATAATGTAATCAAACCCAACGCCAACGGGGCCATAATCCCCAACACCGCCACATAGATTGCTGACCGTCCTGTTTGCTTTAAATCATCTAAAGAACTGTCTAACCCAACCACAAACAAAAGAAAAATCACGCCATAACGCGCAAAAACATCTAATACATAAGTGATCCTTACCAACTCATTACCCTGAGGGCTGTTCAAAACCCTGAGTAATTGATCAGCTTTACTTGGATTATGCATGATACTACTTACTGCTTCAGTCAACGGCGCGCTAGACATAAAATCATGCATTATGCTAAAAACAGCGCCACCTTCACGCAGAACAATTGCTAAAGGCAAACCCCAAAAATAACATATGTTGCCAATTACAATACCCATCAGCAATTCACCAAGTACGCTGGGCTGATTTATTAGATTGGCCAGGTAACGTCCTATTATTCCAAAAATAAGAATCAATGTCCCCCACAGGATTACACCGCTAGCTGGATCTGCGTAATGAACACTCATTTCCTTATGTCACCCGATCCAAGGATCCTAGAAACAAACAAGTATTCAAGACTGAGTCTGGATTTAAAGACATACTATCGATCCCTTGTTCCATAAGCCACTCAGCAAAATCTGGGTGATCAGATGGTCCTTGTCCGCATATACCAATATATTTGTTTTGTGATTTACACGCAACAATCGCTAAATGTAACAATGCTTTCACTGCAGCATCTCGTTCATCAAATTGAGCTGCGACCAACCCTGAGTCACGATCTAGCCCAAGAGTTAATTGAGTCAAGTCGTTCGACCCTATAGAAAATCCATCAAAATAGTGTAAAAACTTATTAGCCAATAATGCATTTGATGGTATTTCACACATCATAATGATCCTTAATCCATGCTTTCCGCGCTCCAAACCATGGGCCGCTAATACATCGATTACTTGTTTGGCCTCAGAAACTGTTCGTACAAATGGAATCATGATTTCAATATTTGTAAAGCCCATGTCTTCGCGTGCACGCTTAACGGCAATACATTCTAATGCAAAACAATCAGCAAACTTTGGTGATATATAGCGTGCAGCGCCACGAAAACCTAACATTGGATTCTCTTCACGTGGTTCATATAATGAGCCGCCAACTAAATTAGCGTACTCATTAGATTTGAAGTCAGATAAACGAATAATCACCGGCTTAGCATAAAATGCTGCGGCAATTGTCGCCATCCCTTCTTTTAGACGCTCAATATAATATTCAACCGGAGAAGGATATGCGGCTGTGCGCTCTGCAATCAAGCTTTTTAATACAGGATCGGTTAATCGATCAAACTCTAATAAAGCCTTGGGATGTATACCTATACTATTGGAAATTAAAAACTCTAAACGCGCCAAACCAACACCGGCATTAGGTATTGACTGGAAGGCAAAAGCACGATCTGGATTACCTACATTCAGCATTACTTTTACGGGTAAAATTGGCATATTACCAACGTTCAAACAAACACGTTCAAAAGGTAGTTTTCCAGCATATACGTAACCTGTTTCACCTTGCGCACAACTCACCGTGACCAAACTACCATCATGTAATGTTTCAGTTGCATTGCCACACCCAACCACTGCAGGTATACCAAGTTCGCGAGCAATAATTGCCGCATGACAGGTGCGCCCACCACGATTAGTAACAATCGCTGCCGCACGTTTCATCACTGGCTCCCAATCAGGATCTGTCATATCTGATACCAAGACATCTCCAGCCTCTACTCGGTGCATGTCCTCTACGCAATTAATTACACGCACAGTACCTTGCCCTATACGCTGACCAATGCTACGCCCTTCAGCCAACAGCTGCCCCTCTGATTGTAAGGTATAACGCTCTAAAACCTGATCTTGCACACGACTTTTTACTGTTTCTGGCCTGGCTTGTAAAATATATAATTCGCCAGTAATACCATCTTTTGCCCACTCAATATCCATTGGACGACCATAGTGCGCTTCAATAATCAATGCATGATGCGCTAAAGACTCAGCTTCTTTAGTCGTTAAAGAAAATTGACGCTGTAACTCTGAATCAACTTTGATGGTCTGCACTGATTGACCGTTACCATAAATCATTTGCAGCTCTTTAGTCCCTAATGTACGTCGAATAACCGCCGGTCTACCTGCACGTAAATTGTTTTTATGTACATAAAACTCATCAGGATTAACCGCACCTTGAACAATCAATTCGCCCAGCCCATAAGATGAGGTAATAAATACTACCTGATCAAAACCTGACTCAGTGTCTAAAGTAAACATAACACCACTCGCAGCTAAATCACTACGGATCATATGCTGAATGCCTGCTGATAAAGCAACGTCAGCATGTGCAAACTCATGATGTACTCGATAAGCGATCGCCCTGTCATTATATAATGATGCAAATACTTGTTTGATCGACAACAAAACTTCATCAATATTACATATGTTTAAGTAAGTTTCTTGTTGTCCGGCAAATGAAGCGTTGGGCAAGTCTTCTGCTGTTGCCGAGGAACGTACTGCTACACTACAATTTGTAGAGCCAATTGACTTGATCAGTGCTGAATAAGCAGTGCGTACGTGTGCTTCAAAATCAGGTAAGAATGGTGTGTTAATAATCCAAGTACGGATGTCTTGCCCAGCCTGGGCAAGGCTACCAACATCATCTATATTTAACAGATGCAATCTATTGTGTATTTTTTCATCCAATCCATCTTGAGCTAGAAATTGACGAAACGCAAATGCAGTCGTTGCAAAACCTTGAGGGACAGCAACCCCTGCTGCTGACAAATGACGAATCATCTCACCCAAAGATGAATTCTTACCACCTACTTGAGCTATATCTTCCAGTCCAATCGAATTAAAATCAAGTGTATTCACACAATTGTACATCCTTCAAACTCCTTATTAGTGCTTGGCTAGCGTTTTGCTAATCTTTGTAATGCAAGACGAATCAATGTTTCGCATGATGACTGACCGTCATCAACATTTTTAACTGTATTTACTGCCTCTTGATGTTTATAACCTAAAGCTTCTAATGCGCTTACCGCTTCAATTTGAGGATTTAAAACAGGTAAAGCTGAGGTATTTAAATCTACATTACAGCTCAAAGATAAGACTCGATCCTTCATCTCGACTAACAACCGCTCAGCGGTTTTTTTACCCACACCAGGCAAGCGAGTTAACATGGCTGTATCTTGCGCATGTATTGATTGAATAAATGCATCAGGCGTCATACTCGATAAAATAGCCATCGCTAATTTAGGACCAACACCATTAACTTTAATTAATGATTTAAACAGAGAACGTTCATTTTGATGCAGGAATCCATATAATAAAAAAGCATCCTCGCGCACTATGGTATGAATCAAAAAGCCAATAGGATTAAGACTAGATTCTGTTTCGACAAAATTGGCAACAGATATTTCAACCTCATAACCAACACCATTTACATCGATTACCACTCGCCCCGGCGGCTCACGATCAATTATTAATCCACGCAACCATCCGATCATATAGAACGCCCTAAACGTGTAGTATGTATATGGCAGATAGCAATGGCCAAGGCATCAGCAGCATCACTTTGTGGGTTACTCGACAATTTAAGCAACGCTACAACCATATCACTAACTTGTGATTTTTCTGCGCCACCATAACCAACCAAGGATTGTTTAACCGCTCGCGCTGAGTACTCATGTATTGATACTGAATGCCTCGCGCAAGCAACCATGGCAACACCACGTGCATGACCAAGTTTTAATGCAGAATTAGGATTTTTATGCATAAAAACCTGCTCAATTGCCACTTCATCCGGAGCATGTAACTTCATCAGCTCATGCATGCCATTAAATATATCCAGCAACCTCTGGGCAAAGTTTACGCCAGAGGTTCTTATACAACCACTATCAACATAAGACATTTTATGCGATAAAATTTTGATTACACCGTAACCAGTTACTCTAGAACCAGGATCAATACCTAAAATAAGTGTCATACAGTAACATCATCATCTTCTTCAGCAGCATTTGTATATACTACCTGTACATCATCTAGATCTTCAAGTGCATCAACTAATGTTACAAGTTTTAATGATGTTTCCTCAGTTAAAGGCAACAGTATTTGCGCGCGTCGAATTAAATGTGCAAACTCAATTTCAAGTTTTGCAGAATGTAATACTTGCAACACATGATGATACTGCGGAACAGTGGTGATAATTTCTACTTGACCGTCGTCGAGTAAAACATCTTCAGCTCCTGCATCAATAGCTAACTCCATTGCGACATCAGGATCATGGATCAATGATAATAAAATTTCACCTTGTTTTTTAAACAGATAACTAACTGATCCATCTGTGCCTAACTGCCCACCTGATTTAGTGAAGGCATGCCGGACCTCAGAAACTGTACGATTTTTGTTATCAGACAAACATTCAACTAAAATCGCAGTTCCGCCAGGACCATACCCCTCATACATCATCTCAATCATGTTTGCACCATCAAGACCACCAGCACCTCGCTTGATGGCGTTATCAATGGTGTCACGTTTCATGTTGACTTTTAGGGCCTTACTTACCGCATCACGCAATCTAGCATTAGCGGCCTCATCCCCACCGCCCATACGGGCGGCCACAGAGATTTCACGAATCAGCTTGGTAAAAATCTTACCGCGCTTGGCATCCTGAACCCCTTTGCGAAATTTAATGTTCGCCCATTTACTATGTCCGGCCATACCTATGCCTCAAAAAAGGGATCAACCAATCATGAAGTATGCTGTAATTATTTCGCTGCCACTATCTCCAGGGCTACGCGAGCAATTACGTCCATATGCACATGAACTTCTACTGTATACTGTCCAATAGAGTGAAACACACCTTCAGACAAAACAATTTCGCGTTTGCTAACTTCAATATTTTGCTCACGCATAGCCTCTTGAATTTCACCAACTCCAATAGAGCCATAAAGTTTTCCTTCATCACTGGCTTGTGCACGCAAAACTAAAACAACATCATTCAATTTGGCCGCACGCTGTTGCGCTTTCATCAGCATTTCCTGAGCATTTTTCTCTAGTTCAGCTCGATCTGCTTCAAATTTAGCAATGTTGTTGGGCGTAGCCAACACGGCTTTTTTTTGAGGAATCAGAAAATTGCGACCATACCCAGGCTTCACATCAACCTTTGCACCCAAGTTTCCAAGATTACTGACTTTTTCTAATAAAATCACTTGCATTTCATTTGCCTCTTTATCATTGAGGGACTCGCTTAAATCGAGTCCTTAAATTAAACAAACTATCCAGGGAGCCCAACATAATGTAGACAGGCCCAAGTACCAAAGGGAAAAAACCCAGTGGAAGTAATAACAATATAAACATGCTTGAAGTGCGTTTAACTGAGCTTAGTGCGTGCGCACTCAGGCTTAATCCGACCAATAGGAAGTAGAAAACCACTATGGGCAACATATTGATAGCCATTACTTGATGCTTCATGGCAGCAATCACCACTACACCACCAAACAAAATAGCGAGTTTATTTCCACAAAAAGTTAACATTTCCTGCTTAAAACCACCGGGGTAAAACAAGCGAGACTGCACAAAACGCGCCAGGAGCAAAGCTAATAAAGCATAACAAACAATACTTAAAGCTTGGCTACCAAGTACATAATTTGAAAATATCGCTTGATTTATTCCATCTGAATCTTTAAACATCGGGTCATTGAAAAAACCTGACAAACTTTCTTGCTGCCCGATCAAACTACGCACACCTGCGTATTGTGCTATAATGTACCCAGGCATAAAAACATGCAGCAACAGCATTAAGCAGCTCGCCTGCGCGATAAACGCGCAATAAACCGCGTTCCAGCGCACACTTGAACCTAGAACACAAGACGCAATATACACCGGAATATAGGTCAGCACAGTATTGATACACACCCACTCTACGCTCATACTTTGCAATAAAAAACTAGCATGCACTAGAGCAACCGGCATCAACACCAGCAAACCATCACGCGCGCCCTTGCGTAATGTCACCAAAGCAATCAAAGCCATAGACAAGCCAGACGCATAAGGCAACAAACACAACATCACCGCGCACAATGTGACATACCGCGAATTATCTAACAGTTCGATCGTCTTTTCACGCACCAAATAACTCACACGCATTATGTATCAACGATGGCTGTCGCAATACGGCAGCAGTGCTAAAAAACGTGCTTGCTTGATAGCTTTAGACAGCAAACGTTGTACACGCCCTTGCACACCAGTGATTCGACAAGGAACAATCTTCCCGGTCTCACTCAGATAATTTTTTAATAAAGCAATATCTTTATAATCGATAGCTTCATTTCCGCCAGTAAATCGGCAATTTTTTTTACGACGATAATAAGTTGACATAGTTAAAGTTCCTATTTAGGCTTCACGCGTTTCTTTTTTCATCACAGATATATCTGTGATCGCACGATCTTGTAATGTAATCAAATTACGCATGATAGCATCATTGAATTTAAATAAGTTTTTTAACTCATTCAGCGCTTCTTGATTGCATTCAACGTTCAGCATTATATAATGCGCTTTATGTACATTATTAATAGGATAAGCTAACGGACGACGTCCCCAATCTTCTTTCCTATGTATAACACCGGAGTGTTTGCTAATTACACCCTCATACTTCTCAACCATAGCTGGAACTTGTTCGCTTTGATCAGGATGCACAAGAAACACTATTTCGTAATGTCTCATATTTTTTTCCTCATGAATTTAAACGCCTTCTCTAGTTCAAGAATAAGGCAAGGGTAACCACGTTAAGGTGGTGTAGGCTGGATCATACTCAAATTAAATATAAGAAGCAATTTTTATGAAAGGATTATTCAGAAAAAGCCTGAGCAAGACCACGGCTGCCGCGGTTCATCCACCTTGTTTTTAAGTTTTTTTGTACAAAAACTAACCAGGATTTGTTTGTTTTAAATTGGTGAGGACTACTTAATCTATGGGGGTTACACATTTACTTATGAATCTAAAAGATGATTGACATTATTGTTAATTATCGAGGTATAGCCTCCCTCATATGACGTGCTTAAAATGGCATCATTAAGCACGTCAAGAAACTTTGAGTCCTTCTTCACTATATAGGCGTAATACATTACAGTGGGTAAAAGATCATAAATATCCAGATTTATAATCCCACTATATTGATGCTTAATTCGGTGAGCAAGTATCGATGGTACTAATAAGCCATTAATCTGACCGTTCTGCATGGACTTGACGATATCAGGGTAACTATTATACAGGCGGTATGGTAAACCCTTTTTAACCGCAATAACATGTCCTATTGTATCTTTCTTTACTCCTAAAACTTTGTTTTGAATTGAGTTAATGTCTTGCGTCTGACTAACCGAGATAGTACTCATGGTGGTGAATGAAGAAAAATTCCCTGTAAGTAAGGTGATTAATAGTACGCATATGATGGTATACATACTCATCAATATCCGCCCATAAATACTTGTGGGTGTAATATCTGAGCCAACCCCGGTAAACACACCAACAGACCAATATATACCTTTACCTAATTTAGGTAAAGAACCTCTTTTATTTAAAAAAACCTTATTTTCTATAAAAG
>CANNIJ010000058.1 GCA_947505025.1 Legionellaceae bacterium
ATTAATCAAATCGTTGCGTCGTGTAAGTCGTGAACGCACCGATCCTTCAACTACTGGACCTATAATCTCCAAGTGTGAAGGATTAAATGCCAGCGTTGTATGGACTACGTTAGTATCCGCAGCATTCGCACGTAGATCAGAAGAAAAACCCAAATGATACTTCACATCACCACTACGTGAACCTTGATCAGAAAAATTACCTGCAAACTCTTGAAATAATTCTGCTGGTTTTTTACCTAAAACATTGATCAACACATTCAAACGCCCACGATGTGCCATCCCAATCACAATTTCACGTATTTGATCTTTACAGCTATTACGGATTAATGATTTGAGCATGGGGATCAATGAGTCACCGCCTTCCAAAGAAAAACGCTTTTGACCAACATAACGTGTACCTAAATAACGCTCTAAACCATCGGCGGCAATTAATTCATGTAATATTTCTTTTTTTTCGTCGGCACTAAAAACTGGATTACCAGCAGTCGACTCCAGACGATTCTGGAACCATGTACGCTCTGCTTCACTAGCAATGTGCATGTATTCCACACCGATACTGCCGCAATATGTAGCACGCAGCTGATCATGAATTGAGTTTAGAGTTTGTTTTGAATCCATGGAGTGGAAAAAAAATGTATCTGCACCGGCTTTAGCCGATAGGCCATGATACTCCAAACTTAACCCAGGAATATCCTCTCGATCCATCATCTCTAAAGGATCAAGATTAGCCGCCAAATGTCCTTGTGCACGATATGCATTAACTAAATTTGTAACATTAAACTGCTTGTCTGGCAACGCCACAGCCGTGTTAGTGGGCAGTTTTGCCTGTTGCAAAAAATATTCACGCACTGCACTATGCGATTGATCTTCAGATTGGCCTGAATGTATTGGTAAAGCATTAAAAATTTCGCGCCATTCATCAGAAACCAAACTTGGATCAACTAAATAATCTTCGTACAAAGCATCCAAATATGCCATATTGCCACCTGAAAGGTAGCTGTTAGCAAATGCTTGTTGAAATTCAGGACTACTCATGTTTTTTCTCCAGAACAACTATACAACTATGTATGATCCTAGGTTTCTAGATCTAACATCTGTTTGCGGATCTCACCAATGGCGCGTGTAGGATTGAGTGATTTTGGACATACATTCACACAGCTCATAATAGATCGGCATCGAAAAACACTAAATGGATCTTGCAATTTACTCAGTCGATGATTTGTTGCGGTATCCCGACTATCGGATAAAAATCTTTGTGCTTGTAACAGGCCTGCAGGACCAACAAATTTTTCTGGATTCCACCAAAATGATGGGCACGAACTGGTACAACAGGCACACAGTATACACTCATACAAGCCATCAAGCTTGGCGCGATCAGCAGGCGATTGTAACCTTTCATGTGCCGGAGCTTGCTCATCATTTTGCAAATAAGGTTCAATGCGCTCATATTGCTTGTAAAACTGCCCCATATCCACTACCAGATCACGAACCACAGGGAATCCAGGTAATGGCCGTATAACCACACGATCGGTCTTTAAAGTAGATAGCGCCGTCACGCATGCCAACCCATTGGCGCCATTAATGTTCATACCATCAGATCCGCACACACCTTCACGGCATGAGCGTCTAAAAGAAATAGTTGGGTCTTGCTCTGCTTTCAAGCGTTCAATCAAAGTTAAGAGCATAACATCAATGTTATTCGAAACCGCTAATACATAATCACGCATGTACGGTTCAGCATCAACTTCAGGATTGTAACGATAAAGCGAGAGCGTTATGTTTCTTAGCTCAGCCATGAGATCTCCTCATTTAATAAACACGCTCTTTTGGTTCAAAAGGCTCAATGTATTTTGGCGACGTGTTCACTGGACGAAAATGAACGCTGCCGTCCTGGGTATATAAAGTATGGGTAATCCAATTAACATCATCACGCTCAGGATAATCCTCGCGACTATGTGCGCCGCGACTTTCTGTACGTGTTATTGCTGATTTGGCCGTTGCAATCGCAGACGCCATCAGATTATCTAATTCCAATGCGTTGACTCGTTCAGTGTTAAACACATGACTTTTATCTGATAAATAGGCTTTATCTAAACGGTCACGCAAAGCATACAACCGCTCAAGCCCATTAGCCATACACTCACCTGTACGAAATACGCCAAAATCTTCTTGCATGATTCGTTGCATTTCTTCCCGCAGTGCTGTTGGCTGCTCACCCTCAGTTGAAGCATCCCAACGCTGATAACGCTCTAAAGATGCGGCAACTTCTACATCTGATACATTTGAAAATGCAGGTAATTTTTCAGTTTGCCATAAAGACTCAATATGTAATCCAGCAGAGCGTCCAAATACAACCAAATCGATCAATGAATTGCCGCCCAAACGATTTGCACCATGGACTGAAACACAAGCACATTCACCAACGGCGTACACACCTTCAACCACTTGATCCTTGCCTTTAACTTGCCGGATAACTTGCCCGTGTATATTGGTAGGTATCCCGCCCATACTATAATGACATGTTGGTACGACCGGAATTGGATCAATAATCGGATCAACTCCAGCAAACTTCATACTTAACTCACGGATCCCCGGCAATCTTTCATTAATTAAATCAGCGCCCAAGTGATCAAGCTTAAGCTTGACACAAGCCACGCCATTCACATCAAATCCATTACCAGCACGTAACTCAAGTGAAATCGCACGCGCAACCACATCTCTGGAAGCCAGATCTTTAACATGTGGCGCATAACGTTCCATGAAACGCTCACCATCTTTATTAATTAAATAACCACCTTCACCTCTGGAACCCTCAGTGACTAAACATCCAGCTCCAGCAATACCAGTTGGATGAAACTGCCACATTTCCATATCTTGTAATGGTAATCCTGCACGTAATGCCATGCCAAAACCATCACCAGTATTAATATATGCATTTGTCGTAGATTGGAAAATCCGTCCAGCCCCGCCAGTTGCTAAAATACACACGCGTGATTGGAAAAAAACAATCTCGCCGGTTTCAATGCACATAGCAGTTACGCCAACAATACGTTGCAGGTCATCTTTAACAAAATCTAAAGCATACCACTCACTAAATATCCTGGTTTTGGCTTTGATATTTTGCTGATATAAAGTATGTAATAATGCATGACCAGTACGATCTGCAGCTGCACAAGTGCGCGCAGCTTGTTCGCCACCAAAATTCTTAGATTGACCACCAAATTGACGCTGATAAATTTTACCATTGTCCATGCGTGAAAACGGCAAGCCCATATGCTCTAATTCATACACAGCCTCTGGCGCAGTGCGACACAGATATTCTATGCAATCCTGATCACCAATATAATCAGCCCCTTTAACCGTATCATACATATGCCAACGCCAATCATCATGATCAGCATTACCCAAAGCGGCCGTTATGCCTCCTTGAGCTGATACCGTGTGTGATCTGGTTGGGAAAACCTTGGATAATAAAGCAACATTCAGACCAGAATTAGACAACTGCAAGGCTGCACGCATACCAGCCCCACCTGCACCAATGATAACTGCATCATACTTTTCACATACTACAGACATCGTTATTGTCCCCAAAGAATCATAACACCCCAAATGAACTGACAGATCAGCAGCAATGCAACCAACATCTGAACAGACAAACGTACAGCTGTACTTTTTATGTAATCAGTAGTCACAGTCCAGATACCGATCCATGCGTGCAATGACACGCTGAGCAATGCAAGTAAGCTGGCGATCTGCACTACAACAGAGTGGAACAAACCCTGCCACACAGCATATTGTAATGGCGCATGCATAATCCAATAACCAATCAAAAACAAAGAGTATGCTGCGAAATAAACTGCAGTTACCCGTTGAATCAACCAGTCTTTAAGACCATTGCCGGTTAAACTTGTAATGTTGGTTACCATAACACGACTCCAAAACCGAGCATTAATATCAATGCCAGCACTATAACCACCTGCGCACTGCGACGAGCCGCAACTAATGACTCACCCCAGCCACAATCCATAACCAGATGCCGAATCCCAGCCAACACATGATAAATTAATGCAGCACCAAAGGCCCACAAAAAAAACTTATAACCCGGCTCGCCTAATTTAGCTTGTAATTGACTGAATGAAATTGAAGACTGCAATGACAAACTAAAAAAATATAGCATCATTGGCAACAATAAAAACAACACCACGCCAGATATACGATGTAATATACTAGCAATCACCATTGGTGGATAACTAAAGCTTGTCAGATCCAAATTTATTGGACGTTTATGATGGTCCATAGTATTTATCCTTAATTAAACGATAAAATCAAACGTGATTATAGCACTCTGTTTTTTCACCGCAATATTATATGACTAATATTCTACATATTAGACGATAAACCCATGTTATACTCATGAACATGAATCAAAAACTCCAAAAAATCTTACGGCGTGCGCAGCAAAATGAATCAGCTGGTCAATTCAATGCCGCTTTGAAAGATTATAAGATGGCATTACACGCGGCTCCAGACTCAATCCATATACATCATCTGGTGGGTTTGTTTTTTATCCAACAAAACCAGTTTGATTATGCGAAAAAACAATTCAATAATGTCCTGGCACTGGACCCAAGTAATCTTAGAGCATTATTTTATTCAGGCTTACTGCACTTAAATGATCAAGAGTTAGAACCAGCAGAAAAAATATTTAGGAGCATCTTAGATCTAGAACCAGAACATGTGCAAACCATTGTGAACCTAGGAGTAATCGCCTTGAAACGCGATCAAGCTCAGACTGCAATTAACCACTTCACGCAAGCATTAGCCATTGACCCCAGCAATCTAGCCGCCAAAAATAATTTAGCTGCAACGTTTATGCATCACGATCGCTTTGAGGCTGCATTAGTTCATTATCAATCTTTATTAGCCGATGAACCCAGTAATGCAGAATATAATTACAATGCCGGCGTTGCACAAATGGCTTTGGGCCAATTAGAACTAGCCACCAAACATTTTGAGAACATCTTAACCAACAAAAATACGCTCCACGGTTTAGCGTATAATAATTTGGCTGCCATTAAATTACGTTTAGGTCAGAACGACCTCTCAATAAAACTACTAGAACATGCGATCCAGATAGATCCACATGATGATGCAAGTAAATTCATGAGATCTGCTTTAACCAAAAACCAACAAAATACTGCAACTTGCACCACATATGTGGGTAATTTATTCGATAATTATGCACTCTATTATGATCATCATCTCAAGCAAGTCTTACAATCTATTTTACCGGAACAAATGGTTGCTGAATTACACCAGCTTGGACATGTGCAATTTGATCGAACATTAGATCTTGGATGTGGCACAGGACTAAGCGGTATAGTCTTGCGCGAGCTGAGCTCAAGGCTTGAAGGAGTTGATTTATCTACAAAGATGTTATCTCAAGCGCGATCAAAAGATTTATATGACCGTCTAACTCATGCCGAAATTGAAAATTTTTTTGCCGCTGAGACTGGTAAGTATAATTTAATTTTTGCAGCTGATGTATTGCCATACATTGGGGATTTAGAGCCACTAATTCAACAAATACATCTGCACCTAGCAGACTCCGGGCTATTTGTGTTTAACGTTGAAATCAGTCAGGAAATGCCGTGGCATCTGCAAGAAAGTATACGCTTTAGCCACCACCAGAATTACATTCATGAATTGTGTAAGCGCTACAATTTAAATATTCTAGTCGAAAAAACCATACCTGGACGTCAACATAACCATAAAACATTAAATGTTTTACTCTATGTGCTTGAATTGATTTAGTTGAAAACTAATCAGATGCTGGCTAGCAGATGTTTAACAAACCAACATCTATTCCGGGTATTTAGATTAAAAATCTCTGTACTCAGGTATACTATATCCATCATAAATCATAAATATTTGTACTCATGATAAATGTTCTTTCCTTTACAGGTAAATCACGTATATATACTGGCTTGCATGGATGCTCTTTAGCTCTGGCCCTGGCCGAACTCAGCGTCAGTGCTCTGCAGGTTCAATTGGTTGTAACCCCGGATCATTTGAGTGCCTACCAGCTACATGAAGAATTGCGCTTCTTTCTAGATAATAATCCTGAAGCACCACCGGTGTTTTTCTTCCCCGACTGGGAAACGCTGCCTTACGATCCTTTATCACCACACCAAGATATTCTCTCAGAACGTTTGTCGGTGTTAAATTGCTTGCCGGAACAAAAGCATGCAGTCATCATTGCTTGTATTAGCACTCTGATGCATCGATTATGTCCAGTTTCTTTTTTACAAAAACATGCATGGAAGATCGAGGAACAACAGTTGATTTCCAGTGCACAATTACAAGAAAAACTCCTCGAGGCGGGTTATCATCAGGTAACTAATGTAATCGATCATGGGGAATTTACCCTGCATGGCACTATGATCGACTTGTTTCCAATGGGTAATAAATATCCGGTAAGAATTGAACTGGCAAATAAGATAATTCAACATATACGACGTTTTGATCCAAATACTCAACGCACACTGAATCACCAAAAAAATCAAAAAAATTGCGTGCAAATATTGCCAGCACGAGAATTTCCTATGGATGCATGGGGTATCAAGCATGCTCGACGTGCATTTAGAGACACATTTAGTGGCAATCCAAGTCATTGTCCTTGGTATGAAGCATTGTCTACAGGTCAATGCTTGCAGGGATCAGAGTATTATTTACCTTTATTTTTTGCAGAAACAGCCAGTATTTTTGATTATTTACCGGAAAATACTAATATTTGTTTGGTGAATAAGCCCGGTGATCCCGCTGAAAGATTTTGGCAAGAGGTTTTGACCCGACATACTCAGCACAATAACGATCTGCTACGCCCACCACTCCAGCCTCAACGTTGTTTTATCCCGCCAGTGGAGTTCTTTACTTTGGTTAACCAAAAACCAAATATGCGGTTTGAGTCGGCGGTCAAAGATAAACATCAGCAAAATGTGGTTGCTGAACCAGCCAATTTTCCTATGGAAAGAAATGTTGCTCAACCACTTAGAAATTTAATTGAATTTATGGCCGGCAGTGCTGGACGTACTTTACTCGTGGTTGAAAGTGCGGGACGCAGAGAGTTTTTACTCGAATTTCTGCAGCAAAGCCAAATATATCCCAAACAACACACGTCATGGCAAGATTTTTTACATTCAACTGATCCTATCAATATTATTGTTGGTCCATTAATGCAAGGGGCTGAGTTTACCGTCGCTGGGATCCATGTATTAGTCCAGGCTCAATGGCTGGGTGAGGCACGTATACCGCAACGCAAAGCCATCCAGCCGGGAATAGATCCGGATTTAATTCTGCGTAATTTAGCTGAATTAAATATTGGGGCTCCAGTTGTACACTTACAATTTGGTATTGGCCGCTATCAAGGTTTGCAAACTTTTGAACATGACGGACAACTCAATGAATTTTTGATCCTAAGCTACGCCGGCGACGATAAAATTTATGTTCCAGTCACCTCCCTGCATTGGATCAGTCGTTATACTGGCGCAGACAGTGAACACGCACCCATGCACCGCTTGGGCAGTGATCAATGGGAAAAAGCCAAAAAGAAAGCTACCGAAAAAATTCATGATCTAGCGATTGAATTACTCGATATATATGCTCAGCGTGCGGCAAAGCCTGGGTATTCATGTCATATCCAATATGATGAATACCAACGCTTTGCTAATGCATTTCCATTTACTGAAACACCTGATCAAACTTCAGCAATTGAACAAATAATGCATGATATGCAAGCCCACACGCCGATGGATCGATTAATTTGTGGTGATGTAGGTTTTGGCAAAACTGAAGTGGCTATGCGTGCAGCATTTATTGCAGTACAAAATAACAAACAGGTATGTGTGCTTGTCCCCACCACATTACTTGCTGGACAACATCTAGAAACATTTCGTGATCGGTTTGCTGATTTTCCGGTGAATATTGCTTTATTATCTAGATTTAAAACAGCCAAAGAAACCGCACAAATCATTGACTCTCTGGCTAAAGGCCAAGTAGATATTGTGATTGGAACACATAAATTATTTCAAAAAAACATGCCATTTGAACGCTTAGGCTTGCTCATAATCGATGAAGAACATCGCTTTGGAGTCAAACAAAAAGAACATATAAAATCCATTCGCACACATGTTGATGTGCTATCGATGACGGCAACCCCTATACCACGCACGTTAAATATGGCCATGGCCGGCATGCGTGATTTATCATTAATTACCACACCACCGGCCAAACGTTTGGCAATTAAAACTTTTTGGCAGGAACGAGACGATACCAATATACGTGAAGCTATATTGCGTGAGATCCTCCGTGGAGGACAGGTTTTTTTCCTGCACAATCAAGTGCATACCATTGAGAGAATCTGCCTGGAACTAAAGAGTCTAGTGCCTGAAGCCAATATACGTAGCGCACATGGTCAAATGCGTGAACGTGAACTAGAACGCATAATGGCAGATTTTTATCATCATCGCTTTAATGTGTTGGTCTGTACGACGATTATTGAAACCGGGATTGATATCCCCACCGCAAATACGATTATTATTGATCAAGCATTTCATTTTGGATTGGCGCAATTACATCAATTGCGTGGACGAGTTGGACGATCGCAACATCAAGCTTATGCTTATTTATTAACTCCAAACAAGAAAAGTCTAACTCCAGATGCCGTCAAACGCCTGGAAGCTATTGTATCGCAGGACGAGCTGGGATCAGGATTTATGTTGGCCACACAAGATCTTGAGATTCGTGGGGCCGGTGAATTACTGGGTGAAGGACAAAGCGGTAACGTACATGCTATTGGCTTTACATTGTTTATGGAACTATTGGATAACGCAGTCAGTGACCTGAAGTCAGGCAAAATACCTGAGCTAAATGCGCCAATGAACCACGGTCCAGACATTGATCTGCGCTTGTGTGCGTTGCTACCGGAAGAATATTTGCCGGATGTACACATGCGTTTGGTATTATATAAGCGCATTGCAAATGCCCAAGACCACGCACAACTACGTGAATTAAAAATTGAGATGATTGACCGATTTGGTAGCTTGCCAGTGCCGGTGCAAAATTTATTTTTAATTACCGAATTAAGATTTATTGCGCTGGATATTGGTGTGAAGCGGATTCAATCCACCGGGATCAAAGGACATATTGAGTTTAACGAAACACCGCAGATAAATGCGAACACCCTGATCAATCTGATTCAAGTGCACAGTACGCGTTACAAACTCCAAGGGCCAAAACGACTCAATTTTGTCCTGGATGCACAAAATGATCTTGCACGGATCCAGGAAATAATTGCTTTATTAAAAACCTTGTCAAATTAAACAATTTTTGTAACTCACCACGAAAATGTCTAAAAAATATTGATATTGATTAAGTTTGATGATCTAATATGCTTCAGAAATGCTCAATAATCGCATCAGCAAAGCCTGAGCAACTAACACATGTTGCTCCGGGCATTAAACGCGCAAAATCATATGTAACTTTTTTTGCTTCAATTGCACGCTCTACACCGCGTAGAATCGTATCTGCTGCCAGGTCCCAACCTAAATGGCGCAACATCATTTCTGCAGACAAAATCAATGATCCTGGATTCACTTTGTCTTGATCTGCATATTTTGGTGCAGTGCCATGTGTAGCCTCAAACACGGCTATGCCTTCACCTAAATTAGCTCCAGGTGCTATGCCTATACCACCTACTTGAGCCGCTAGTGCATCAGAAATATAATCTCCGTTTAAATTTAACGTAGCTATCACGCTATATTCCTCGGGACGTAATAAAATTTGCTGTAAAAATGCATCTGCGATCACATCTTTGATAATCAATGAATGACCGGTTTTAGGATCTGTAATGATCTTCCATGGACCACCAGCGTACTCTACAGCCCCAAAAAATTTTTCAGCAACCTCATAACCCCAGGTTTTAAATGCACCTTCGGTAAACTTCATAATGTTACCTTTGTGTACCAAGGTTAAGGAATCACGCTTTTGATCCAGCGCATATTGGATCGCAGCTTTTACCAGTCTGGTAGTACCTGATTTTGAAACTGGTTTGATCCCAATTCCGCAATGCTCAGGAAAACGAATACTCTTAACGCCCATCTCGTCTTGTAAAAATTTAATTACTTTTTTGGCGTCGTCTGAGTCTGCAGGCCATTCGATTCCAGCATAAATATCTTCTGCATTTTCACGGAAAATCACCATATTGGTTTTCCATGGTTCTTTTAATGGACTGGGTGTGCCCGTAAAGTACCGTACAGGACGTAAACAAATATACAAGTCAAGTAATTGACGAATGGCCACATTTAATGAGCGCATACCTCCACCTACCGGTGTGGTTAATGGACCTTTAATCGAGACCACAAACTTCTGCATGGCAGTTAATGTTTCTTCAGGCAACCATTGATCCGGACCATACGTA
>CANNIJ010000059.1 GCA_947505025.1 Legionellaceae bacterium
TAGTGAGAGAATTCCATTGAGAATTGACCGCGACCCGAGGTCATGGTGCGCAAAGTACTAATGTAACCAAACATTTCTGAAAGAGGAACGTCGGCCTTAATGCGTACACCAGTTACGTTGGCTTCTTGACCTGAGATCATGCCGCGACGACGGTTTAAGTCACCAATGACATCACCCACGTGATCTTCAGGACTGTAAGCGTCAACTTTCATGATTGGCTCAAGCAATTGTGGGCCAGCTTTTGGTATAGATTGACGGAAAGCAGCTTTTGCCGCGATTTCAAATGCAATTGCCGAGGAGTCAACGGCATGGAACGCACCGTCGTGCAAGTCAATTACAACGTCCAATACGGGGAAGCCTGCCAAGGTGCCGGTGCTCATCATTGAGCGGAAACCTTTCTCAACTGCAGGATGGAACTCTTTAGGAACGCTACCACCAACACAGGATGAGGTGAAAGTGAACCCAGTGTTTGGCTCACCCGGTGTAATGGTGTAGTCAATTCTACCGTACTGACCAGAACCACCTGATTGTTTCTTGTGGGTATAGGTGTCTTCGATTGATTTTGTGATGGTTTCGCGGTAAGCAACCTGCGGCTGACCTACTATCAATTCAACACCATACGTACGCTTCAGAATATCCACTTTAATATCAAGGTGTAATTCACCCATACCTTTAAGGATGGTTTCACCTGAATCTATATCCGTTTCAACACGGAACGTTGGATCTTCTGCAACCATTTTGCCGATAGCATTACTCATTTTTTCGGTTGAGCTTTTATCTTTTGGCGTTACCGAAATAGAGATGACTGGCTCAGGGAAAACCATCGCTTCAAGTGAGCATTCGTTTTTTGGATCGCAAAGCGTGTGACCGGTCTGAACGTTTTTCATGCCTACGATAGCGATAATGTCGCCTGCTTCAGCATGGCTCAATTCATTACGCTCATCCGCTTGCATCTCAACCATACGGCCGACACGATCAGTTTTACCGGTAAACGAGTTAAGAATAGTATCACCCTTGTTGAGCTGTCCTGAGTATATACGTATGAATGTTAGAGTCCCAAAACGGTCATCCATGATTTTGAATGCCAAAGCGCGGAATGGCTCATCAGGGGAAACGATAGCGAATTTACCGTTGGGTATACCTTCTTCATCAGTCAAAGGTTGTGGATTAACTTCGTGTGGAGCAGGCAAATATTCAATAACGGCATCAAGTAATAGTTGCATTCCTTTGTTTTTAAAGGCTGAACCGCAATACGTTGGGAAGAAGGTTAGTTCGAGCGTACCTTGACGAATGCAGCGCTTAACGTCTTCTATTGAAGGTTGTTCACCATCAAGGAATGCCATCAGCAACTCATCATCCATTTCAAGCGCAGTTTCAATTAATTGGTTGCGATATAATTCAACATCGTCAACCATATTGGCTGGCACGTCAGTAACGCTATAGTTTTCTGGCTGGCCAGATTCGTCCCAAATGTAGGCTTTACGACTCAATAAATCGACAACGCCAACGAAGTCATCTTCAATGCCGATTGGCAAGGTCATAATCAATGGGTGAGCACCCAATACTTTTTTCACTTGCGCGGTTACTTTCAAGAAGTCAGCGCCGATACGGTCAAGTTTGTTTACGAAAATCAAACGAGATACTTTTGAATCGTTCGCATAGCGCCAGTTAGTTTCTGACTGCGGCTCAACGCCGCCAGAACCACAGAATACGCCGATGCCGCCATCGAGTACTTTCAATGAACGATACACTTCTACGGTGAAGTCTACGTGTCCTGGGGTGTCGATGATGTTGAAACGCGTTCCTTTCCAGTAACAGGTAACCGCTGCTGACTGGATGGTAATGCCGCGTTCAGCTTCTTGTACCATGAAGTCTGTTGTTGATTCACCTTCGTGAACTTCACCAATTTTGTGGATTTCACCGGTGAGCTTTAGAATCCGCTCAGTAGTGGTGGTTTTTCCGGCATCTACGTGGGCGAAAATACCAATGTTTCTGTAAAGGTTTAAATCAGCAGTCATATGAGTCTCTGTTAGCTGGGTTGAAAAATAGTGTTGTATTATATCGTGTTTTATACGGGTTGTCAGTAGATCTAAATTAACCGGCATTCGCCATCAGTGCACGGGCTACTTTTGATTGATTTTTTTCCTAATACTGTGCAAATTATGTCGCCAGTGTCGACGATTTTAAAAATATCTATGCCTAATCCATGCATCAGAGAAAGTGTAATATTAAAAGTGCTTTTATTGGGCAATAATTGCATTCATAACTGCAGTTTTCCAAATTTTATCCCAATCGCAGCTCTTAATTGTAATAATGGATCCAGTCCCAGCCTTGAGCAGCGCATCTTGGCAAGAAAGCACTAATTTAATTTGCTCTAGATGTGCGAACCCAAAGTTAAAAACATCCTCTGGTTTGTCTATCGAGCCGGCAATCATGACTGTTTTTGATAAAATCTATTTAGCCTATGGTGACGATTCATAGCATTCGAAGACAATGCGATAATGTTTTGACATCGCGGGTGCCTGGTAGAAAATTCGATTATCGATAGCATACACTGAAATCGACCAAGGCACTATCTATATTACACTTACAAATTGTATACATAGGATTTGACGTTTATTTTTCTAAATTACCCGATCCAAGTATTTCTAGAAAAAACTTATACCCACTCATTGAGATTTTATTTGTAGTTTTGTGTGGCAGTATCTGTGTGGCTGAAAGCTGGCGAGACTTTGTATTGTTGGGCCAAGGCTCAACCTACATCAGGTTGATCAAATTTTAATGCGACAGCCGTGCACTTCCAACAGTCAAAAATTATTTGACTGTTCCATTTCTTGGAATATATCCGTCGTTTAAATTAAAGCATTTTGAATCATAAACAGGATGAGTGATGTTTTCGCTATATGAATGAACTGTTCGGAATTTCCGAATATAGATCCAAACAATGCAGTTGTTGCAATTTCTGCAACAACTGCATTGTTTGGTAAGACTTTCTAGTTTGTTTGATTTCGCTCAGTTATCAAGCATAATGACATCCGTTTTTGTGATAAGCGACACATCCTTTGCGAGTCTTCATCTTTATAAAAGCCCATTCATTTATCTGAGATTGATTATCCATATATGAGCCGGCCAAGCAAACATATGGCTCATCCTGTAAGAGTTTCAGGTATTGATTAAATCGATTTTCGGCAAGCGTGATAGGTAATCGCCCCCAAACAATATATTTATGTTCAATATGACTTTTACTTAAAACAGAAAGGGTTAAAGAAGCTTCATTTTCACCATTGTATTTAATATCACTTTCATCATCATCTTCAGGGGAATAACCAAGATCTTGAAGAGCAACTCTTACCGAATTTCTTGGAAAACATTGCCAATAAATAAATACGCTGCTTTTTTTTGAAAACTTAGGCGGATGTTTTACACCATCTAAATCGCTCTCCAAATCGACTTTATTTAAAATTCCATAATCATCGGTTAATACAGTATTTGGATATTTTTGTTTTAAGTTGACATTCATTGCATTTATTGTCAGCGGTAATACACATATTCCCAGTACCAGAAGAGCAAGTTTTGGTATCATATCGCTCAACCTTGACATTGTTCGTAAATAGAACGAAAGATCCCCTTTTTACCCTCAGGATCTGGATGTGGATTATTTTTGTTTAAAATTCCACTTAACACCCCTTTATATTCTGCGACATCATCATCCCAAGTGACTGCATGGTTTGGGTCTATCTGGGCATATCTTTCCTTGGCACCTGCTTTTTTCAAAAATAACCATCGAGTCCCAGCACATATATTGGCCGACGGTTCGATTGCATCTGTATGAGAAAGATGAATAAAATGATCTCGTAAACCATCTTCATGTCCATGAAGAATACGCAAGGTCTCATCAGTAAGTTGCATCAATCCTCGTGCTGGCCCTATTTTTTTAGGATTGTGGGGATTTATTATGTTTGGATCAAAACTTGACTCACTCGCGATGAGTGCTTTTACTAAATTAGGATCAAGCTGATCTTTGGCTTCAAATACTTCATTCCAATATAAAACCCACCCACGGATTTGAGCATCAAATTCATCAGCTCGTGGATATTTTAAAACATGAGCTTTGGGTGGCCCTTTTAAATCAGAGAAATTAGATTTTGTGATGGTTGTTAATTCAACAAACGACAATATGTCATTAATTTCATGTTTATTTTTACCTACTGGATTGCTAGCACAATGTGCATGCCGAACGATCACTTCTCCTTGTGGATGTTTTTTACTAGGTGGAATATGTTCTAGATGCTCCTTTACATAGTGCTTTCCAATAGGACAGAGCCGCCAACGGTGTACCTTTTTATTTTCCGCAGTATTGGCAAGAACGATTTCGTTTATTGAGCTCTTCATGCTCTCTCCCCTATATTGATTGGCTGCCAATCAACACCTGCAAAATGCCATCCAAAACTACGCCAATATAATAGCCTTTCTAAAGCGGATCAACTGGCAAAACAACATCTTGAACACATTCCTCATAGCAAAGGTTTGAGCTACTTAAGAGTCATCCAATTTGTTATAATTTAACCAATTTAATCCTGTGAAAAAACGTTATGTATATTGCATCTGGGCAAATGGGTGCACTATAAAATGATATTGCCGGCGAGTGCCTATCCAGGATGGCCATCAGATGTGACGCTTCCAGCTGAACCTGGCTGGAAAAATGACTACGCTGGCTCTGACACGGTAGGCATTGAGCGTGCTCGAAGCACCATTAGCCTAACACACTTAAAAAGTGTAGCCAGATGTGTAGCCAAGAATAATTTTTAGTAAATATAAAAATCTAAAGCCCTTGCTGTATATGGTCGGGACGGAAGGATTTGAACCTTCGACCACTAGCACCCCATGCTAGTACGCTACCAGGCTGCGCTACGCCCCGATTAACCGAAATTTTACCCGACTTTCAGTGAAAGAACAAGTTGGATTTGGCTGATACGCAGAGTATGCTTAGTCTTGTCTTAGACCCATACATTATGCATTTAAAAATGTAGTTAGAATCTTTAACTTGCTTTGCGATTACAAACTGTACCACAAGTACTTCATAGGTCATATGCACAAAGTTATCCACAGATTTTTTTGCATATATTGTATTATGAGAACAGGCCAACCTGGTTCTATTGATTATAAATCAATGAGTTGGTTTGGGGTGGGTAATCGTAGACCATGTTGGCCAAAGCTCACCTGATTGCTTTATCCACATCTTTATTTCAATACTTTGTGCAAGGCGTGTAGAAAAGTTAGTTTATGTAATTTGATTGTATAAGATGCTTTTCAGTGTAGAACATTTTTTCTTACATATAAGTTTAATTATAGATCAGATCCGTCACGATGGAACATTACAAGTCATTGCTACAATCGATTGTATTTTAATGGAATTAAGTTGTTTGAGCACAGAATTATCCACAGTTTTTGTGGGTAAGTGTTTGCTGTCGCGAAATGATTTGATTGTAAAATACCCTTGTTATATGGCGACGTCTTCAACAATTTGGTAATCATTTGCAGCGACACTCGCAACTTTATCAATTTTTGGATGCACCTCGCCTGCAAGATAGCGCGCAAGCTGTGATGTCGCCGGACTCCGAAAATTTTTAGCTTATAAACATAATAAAATCTTTAAAAAAACAGTGTAATTATGGTTGGTGTCACAAACTGCCGTGACACCAACCATAATTACACTTTTGATCGGGCAAGGGCACGCTCACAGGCGCGGGCACGTAACTCCAGGTCTTATTTGACCAAAGTCCAAAAATAAGATAGATTGTACTAAATCATGGATTCAGCGCAAAGATGCCAATAGCCGATTTTGATGCGACAACCGTGAGTCCAGTTAAAAGGTTTTGTGCATTTTGACTAAGATGTTAAGATCATTTTTAATGATATGATTTTAAGGCGATTTTTCATGCGTGATCTTGCCCAGCAAAAGGTCTTGGTTGGCGTTTGTGGTGGTGTGGCGGCTTATAAAGCGGCTGTATTGGTGCGTGCCTTAACTGCTGCTGGCGCAATTGTGCGTGTGGTTATGACAGCTTCTGCTGCAAATTTTGTCGGTGTTATGACCTTTCAGGCTTTGAGTGGACATGATGTTCGTGTAGATGTATTTGATCCTCAGGCTGAACGTGCTATGGGGCATATTGAATTAGCCCGCTGGGCGGATTTTGTGGTTATTGCTCCTGCCAGTGCAAATTTTATTGCAAAAATGACACATGGATTGGCTGATGACTTGTTGTTAACGTTGTTATTAGTGACGGTAGTGCCGGTTTTTGTATGTCCATCGATGAATCACAGCA
Source organism: Legionellaceae bacterium (assembly GCA_947505025.1). Classification (GTDB taxonomy): domain Bacteria; phylum Pseudomonadota; class Gammaproteobacteria; order Legionellales; family Legionellaceae; genus CANNIJ01. The sequence continues at coordinate 6,324 of CANNIJ010000059.1, forward strand.
TGTTTCAGCATCCTGCAACCGCAGCGAATATAAAAACATTACAGCAACGTGGGATCTTTTTTGTTGGTCCTGATTGTGGTGAGCAAGCCTGTGGAGAATATGGTTGGGGGCGCATGGTGCATGAGCAAGTCATATTGAACGCTCTGCGTTTATATGAAGTACGCGATTTATTAACGGGCAAACATGTGTTGATTACTGCCGGACCAACCAGAGAAGCGATTGATCCAGTACGTTATTTAAGTAATAACAGTTCAGGAAAAATGGGTTATGCGTTGGCCGAGGCGGCCTTAATGGCTGGGGCTCAGGTAACTTTGATTACTGGACCAACTACCATCGAACCGCCAGTACATGCACATGTAATCTCTGTCACATCAGCAACTGAGATGTTAGAGCAGGTATTGAAACATTTACATCCAGGGATGCTGGTGATTGGTGCTGCTGCAGTTGCGGATTATACACCAGAGCATCCAGCGCAGGAAAAAATCAAAAAACAAAAGTCTACAACATATGATTTAAGTTTAGTTAAAACACCAGATATACTCACGCACGTTGTAGCCACAGGTAAAGCTAGTTATGTAGTTGGTTTTGCAGCAGAAACAACTAATATGATCGGGCATGCTCAGGATAAATTGCGCAGCAAGGGCTTGGATATGATTTTAGCGAATTTAGTTGGTTCAGGCCATGGTTTTGATGTGGATGAGAATCAGGTGGTAGCAATAACTGCAGCGCAAGAAGTCATATTTCCATTGATGCACAAGACTCGTCTGGCTGGGCAGATAATCAGTATGCTGGCTAAATTGTTGTAGGAAAGTCTGCTGGTTCTATGTTAATATCGGTTGCACCAAGATTATCTAGGTGCAGCCGATGTCACTTTCATTGTTACCAGAAGCCTTAACATTCGATGATGTTTTATTGCTTCCAGCTCATTCTACTGTCCTTCCCAAAGACGTGTTATTACAAACACGCTTGACCCGTGATATTACTTTAAATATGCCATTACTTTCTGCTGCGATGGATACAGTGACTGAAGCACGTTTGGCAATTGCGATGGCGCAAGAAGGTGGTATTGGCATCATCCATAAAAACATGACAATTGAAGCCCAGGCCAATGAAGTACGTGTGGTTAAAAAATTTGAAAGTGGGATGGTTAAAGATCCGGTCTCAGTCTCACCTAATTTGAGTGTGCAAGATTTAATCGCTATTATGGTTAAACATAATTTTTCAGGTTTTCCTGTGGTTGATGGTCAGAGCCTGGTCGGAATTGTTACCAGCCGCGACATTCGTTTTGAAACCAATTTAGCATTACCCGTATCTGCAGTAATGACTCCAAAAGAGCGCTTGGTTACTGTAAAAGAGGGGGCTAGTCGTGAGGAAATTCGTAGCTTATTGCACCGACATAGAATTGAAAAATTACTGGTAGTTAATGAATCATTTTATTTACGTGGCATGATCACAGTTAAGGACATGCAAAAAGCCAAAGAAAATCCGTTTGCATGTAAAGACGCTGCGGAACAGTTACGTGCTGGAGCAGCAGTTGGCGTGGGTCCAGGCACAAACGAACGGGTTGAAGCGTTGGTTGATGCCGGAGTTGATGTGTTAATTGTAGACACTGCTCACGGCCATTCACAAGCTGTATTGGATCGGGTTAAATGGATCAAAACTCATTTCCCCGGAGTACAGGTTATCGGAGGAAATATTGCAACAGCCGCGGCTGCGCTAGATTTGGTTTTGGCTGGAGCAGATGCAGTAAAAGTTGGGATTGGTCCTGGGTCAATTTGTACTACAAGAATTGTAACGGGTGTTGGTGTGCCTCAAATCACAGCTATTTCTATGGTATCTGCAGCTTTAAAAGGACAAGTACCCATCATAGCAGATGGTGGAATTAGATTTTCTGGTGATGTGTGCAAAGCTTTGGCCGCAGGTGCGTCCACTGTTATGTTAGGTAGTTTGTTTGCTGGATCTGAAGAATCTCCGGGTGAAATTGAATTATATCAAGGGCGTACATACAAGAGTTACCGAGGCATGGGTTCTCTTGGAGCGATGTCTCAGTTACAAGGATCGAGTGATCGTTATTTCCAGGATTTAGCTTTGGGTAGTGAAAAAATGGTTCCCGAAGGCGTGGAAGGGCGTGTGCCATATAAAGGTTCAATGCACAGTATATTACATCAACTATTAGGTGGTTTACGTTCGTGTATGGGGTATACCGGGTCAAAGACGATTGATGCTTTACATACTAACGCAGAATTTATTCGTGTGACGGCTGCTGGCATGCGTGAATCGCATGTACATGATGTAAACATCACCAAGCAAGCACCTAATTATCAAATGGATATCGGAGATTAGGCGTGGTACACATAAATTCTTTGAAAATAAGACCAATAGTAATCCTGGATTTTGGCTCACAATATACACAGTTGATTGCACGTCGTGTGCGTGAAATGGGTGTATATTGCGTCATATATCCGCATAATGTTTTGTTATCTGCAGTAGGCACAGATGCGCTGTCAGGTATTATTTTATCAGGAGGCCCGGCCTCAGTAACTGAGGATCATACACCCACGGTGCCTGATTGGGTGTTTCAATTAGCAGTGCCGGTATTGGGCATTTGTTATGGAATGCAAGCGATGGCGGTTCATCTTGGCGGCAAAGTATCGACTTCAAATATGCGTGAATTCGGGCGTGCTCAGGTCATTTTGCGTGAATCAAGTGCATTATTACATGGGTTGCAAGATCAGGTTGACGCAACTGGCCTGCCAGTGATGGATGTATGGATGAGTCATGGTGATCAGGTCACGTGTTTACCACCTGGATTTAGTGTGATCGGCGAAACTAGCAGTACAAAAATTACTGCAATGGCTGACGAAGAAAATCATTGGTATGGCGTACAATTTCATCCTGAAGTCACTCACACGCCCAAAGGTGCGGCGTTACTCAAGCGTTTTGTGCTGGATATTTGTCATGCCCCTACACAGTGGACGGCTGCACAGATTTTAGAGCAATCGTTAGAAGCAATCAGAAATACAGTCGGCACTCAAAGAGTTTTACTCGGACTGTCTGGCGGAGTAGATTCATCTGTAGTGGCGGCATTATTACATCGTGCGATTGGCGATCAATTAGTTTGTGTATTTGTTGATACTGGTTTATTACGCATGAATGAAGCTGCGCAAGTTATAGAGTCTTTTGGTAAATTCATTGGCAGCGAACTGATCGCGATCGATGCTGAGGCGAGGTTTTTAAGTGCTTTGATAGGTATTACCTGTCCTGAAGCCAAGCGTAAGATCATTGGTGCTATGTTTATCGAGGTATTTGAAGAGCAAGCATCTAAGTTATCTAATATTTCTTTTCTGGCTCAAGGAACTATATATCCGGATGTGATTGAATCAGCCGGCGCGCATTCTGCCGATCCATCTGAGGTCATCAAGTCACACCATAATGTAGCCGGATTACCCAAGAACATGCAACTTACTTTATTAGAGCCGTTGCGTGAGTTATTTAAAGATGAAGTACGTGCATTAGGCATCTCTTTGGGCTTACCACATGCATTAGTTTATCGACATCCATTTCCTGGTCCAGGCTTTGGTGTGCGCATTTTAGGAGAGGTAAAACCAGAGTATGCAGTTAAATTACGTCACGCTGATGCAATATTTATGGAAGCACTACATGCGGCTGGATTATATCATAAGGTAAGTCAGGCATTTGCAGTTTTTTTACCGGTTAAAAGTGTTGGTGTGGTTGGGGA
>CANNIJ010000060.1 GCA_947505025.1 Legionellaceae bacterium
CAATGAGCTTCCTTCGTTCCTCAGGACTCCTCATTGACACCGCTTTCTCTTCAGGTAGCCTGTCATCAGATGCAATGCCTCGGTGTTCCAATAATTGGACACTATCTAAGATTTAAGGTTTTACTGTCTCATTGATGGGGTCCACTGTACACATGACCAAAATTTAGATCTCCAAATCGATGCCCTACTTCAAACTGGCTGCGAAAGATCGAATATTTTTGTTGATAAAATCTCCGGAGCAAAATCAGACAGACCAGGGTTACCACTATAGAAAAGCTATAGTTTAGTTTTGCAGATTTTCATGATCTAAAAATTGCAAATCCTCTTTTGGTAATTGATTAAGTGTTTTTGTCTTAACAAACGCCAGACTCATTATATTCATTTTCTCAGCCATGATTAATATTCTGGCATGATGATGCCCCGTTAAGGCATGAAATAAAGTACCTGATATTTCTACACTGTTTCCTTCTTTTATTTTATTCCGATCACTATCTTGCTTAATGACAACCTGGACTAACTTAACGTTTTTCTCCGTAGTATCGTTTGCCATTATATGGCTATTGGACTTGACGTCAATTGGTGAATTCAATACTAAATACAGTCCTGTTTCATCTCCATCACCATCTGCAATGCTTGTATAATTGGGCGGACCAGGGAACTTTAATATTTTGATCACACCTGTTAATACAGTGGCATGAGGCTCATAAAAAACAATTTTATTTTTTGAGAAAATTGTACATGAAAATAGGATACTAAAAAAAACAAGAAATTGTTTCATTTCTCTTTCCTTGACTTTCTAACAAGCAATTTTTTCAGACAAGGATTAATAGAGCTCTTTGATCTTCCTCGAATATAACTATGACCAATCGCTGTTATACAAACCACAACATCCAATTGGCCTTGATTTGCTAAATCAATACATTCTTGTTTTGATACCCATCTCTGATTACCGATGTTAAATTCACACAAGCCATGCTCATCTTTATGTACTTGGATGATTTGAAAAACCTCTATAATCGTTCCTTTAATGTAGCCTTCTATTTGTTCAATGGCTTGCCATAGCTTATCAAACTCATCTGTCGAGAAATCGCAAACTTTTCTATCATCCTTTACGCCTGTTTTTTCATGCAGAAATTTTTTATACATTGCAACATTATTTCCATCTTTTGCAGGTGCATAAGCTTCAACTAAGTCATCAATCGTGGCGTTTTTATATGTTGTGTGCAAACAATCTAACAGTGCTAAATGTCCATTTTCATAATCAGGAAATATGGCAAATTTCCCTGAAGAACCAATTTGATTATGTCTTGCACTAACCTCACCTGGAACAAGATTTCCTGGATTATGATTTCTCCAAGCCCAACTACCACCAAAAAATCTAAAATACCTTCCAGAACTATCGGTATAGATAATTGAATGATTTAATCCCAACTCAGCTTTGACATAAACAGACATCATATAATCCTAAATAATTAGCTTTAGTTTCCAATGTGTTTTTTCAACGTTTAGTGGGACTATCAAATTGCACTTTTGAATGCATAGGAATACCTTAATGATTTACGTTTTTTAACGGTTCTTTTGATTTTGAATAATGCAAGATTAATTTAGTATGTTGTTTCATGGATAAAATAATATTAACGAATATTTTATTAATGGGTCAACCATAAAATACTCTCCATGTATAGTTCGATTAATATAATCCTCTTCTTCTAACAATTTTAATGATTTTATTATTGCAGCACTGCTAAAATCCAATGCATGCAGCGTTGCTTTGCTCGTCAAGTCCTTTGTAGCCCCTTTTGAGATAACAATTAATAATTTTTTTTGAGACGTACTGAGGGAGCTCAGATCCTTCGCCGTTTTAGATTTTTCCTGAAAAATATAATCCTGCCACAATCGGGTTACATCTAAACTGGTTGGAGCTCTATTTTCACAATAACTCAAAATCTTATCGCATAAAACATTCATATAATAAGGGTGGCGCTCTGTTAACAAAAAGATTTCATCAAAAACGGATTTTTCTAAATCTTTACCCCAGGTTTTATTAGAGACGCCGTTAATATAAGTAATATAGTCCTCTTCTGTAATACGATCGATTGTAATACGATCACATAAACTATAAAGGGGACGGGATCGATCATCGAACATATTGGCTAGTATGTGCCTGTTACTTCCTGAGAATATAAAGCGCAAATTTTCACTTTCTTGAGCCACATGCCGAATAGCTCCTTCTATCCCTTTGCTATTTGCAAGAACACCTATTTCTTGAAATTCATCAATAAAAAAAACCGCTTTTGTTTCTTTTTTTCTCAAAACATTTTCAAGCATTTGCAGCGATTCGGTTATAACGGATACAGAATCACTTTCCTGGCTGGGAATGAGTTCGATTTTAAATCCATCAGTTCCAACAATCCATTTGGATTTTAAATTTTTAAGATTATTTTTAATGACGCTTACCACCTGCTCTTGAACAGTACTTACTCTGTTCAGCAGATTTTTTACACCATTCAGTATTTGTTCTTCGATTGTTTTTGCGCTAACGGCAACAAATAAATCAATTCGCTCATAAAGCAACTGAGATTCATCTAAACTGTAAAGGATAAGGCTTGATTTCCCATACCTGCGTGGAGAAATCACTATGGTGTGCTGCCCCTTTGTAATATTTCCAATCAGCTGCTTTCTTTCAAGCACTCTATTGCAAAATGCATCACCCTTGGCAATTCCTAATGGAAAATAATTCATGAACAAATCCTTCGTGTAATTTTACTCATTATAACTCACCATTTGGTAACTTGCTATATGGTGAGTTACCAAGCGGTGAGTTCATTGATTGATGAATTCATGGCTGCTGCAGAAGAATCACATAGACCTGCCTCACAGATTGTACGGGATTTCATGCGTGATTTTATTCAACGACAACGTCAAGCTCGTGATCATGATTTATGGTTCCGAAGCAAGGTGCAAGCAAGCATTGATGATAAATCGCCAACCATTTCTCATGAAGATGTCATGGCAGAAATGAAGGCCAGACTTTCAGCGAGAATTGCTAAAGAGAAAAAATCTTGAGAATTGAGTGGCTAAACAAAGCTCCTATGGATGCCATGGATATGGTCGACTATATTGATATCGACAACACTGCTGCTGCATTCGCTGATTATTAACAGAACACCCTACATTGCTGCATATCTTGTGGCAAAAGACGCTGTAATTATTTTACGTATTATTCATGGTGCTCAGCATTGGCCGAAAAAACTGGTGCCCAGTTAAGGACACTCATTCTGCCGTTACTCGAGTGTACTCTCTGCAAACCACCGTTTCTAAAGATACGATTGGTTGACAGCGGTCAAAGGCCTAGCTTGTTGCTTATAGACTGAGTTACGGCTGACATTAAATCGGTTGGATATATCAACCATGTGGGTGTAGTAAACAAAGTTATTCTTGTATCATTGTTTAACACTATTTGAGTTGTCAATAAAAAATAGCTCGAAAGTCCGCGAAAACACTACATTTCAACATAGTTTATGATCTTTAGTAGGATAAAACCAACAAAATACGGTATAATTCACTGAGAATCTAGTTTTTTATGCTGAATAACGTTAATTTTACATGTTTTCATGTAGAATTCATCCATATTTTTCAATTAAACGCCTGTAAAACTCACTCAGTTTATTACACTTACTCGCCATGTTCTGCCTAGGGCAAACCCAAGCCTTATTGATTAGATTCTGATCCGACGAACGTGTCTAGGATCCTCTTCACAATTATCATTCAGCAAGGTATAGTTCTTGCTCGGCTTATGTTGTTGCACAGGATGTCTAGTATGTACCACGGTCTGCATTTTCCTCTGGGTGAGACCTATTCTTTGTTGCGTGAAAGTGTCTTTCAATTTGCATGTAATGAAGTCTCGCCGCTCGCTGATTCAATGGATATTAATAATGCCTTTCCCGGGGCTTTATGGAAAAAACTAGGTAATATTGGATTACTTGGCATCACCGTCGATGAATCTTACGGCGGAGCAAATATGGGTTATCTCGCTCATGTGATTGCTATGGAGGAATTGTCCCGGGCTTCAGCGTCAGTTGGACTTAGTTACGCAGCTCATTCTAATCTTTGCCTGAATCAACTTAATTTAAATGGATCTGCAGAACAAAAATCACGCTATCTGCCGGGCTTGGTCAGCGGTGAACATGTGGGTGCTCTGGCTATGAGTGAGGCCAATGCTGGATCGGATGTAGTTAGTATGCAATTACGTGCCGAACAACATGGTGATAGGTTTATTTTAAACGGTACAAAAATGTGGATCACAAATGGTCCTGATGCCGATGTATTAATCGTTTATGCAAAAACAGATCCTAATGCAAACAAAAATGGCATTACCGCTTTTATCATCGAGAAAAATTTCAAAGGATTTAAAACTGCACAAAAACTCAATAAACTTGGAATGCGCGGCTCAAATACATGTGAGTTAGTCTTTCAAAACTGTGAAGTGCCGGCAGAAAATGTTTTAGGTGTAATTAATCACGGTGTACGTGTGTTAATGAGTGGCTTAGACTACGAACGTGTAGTCCTGTCGGCGGGTCCATTAGGCATTATGCAAGCATGCTTAGATGTGGTGTTGCCGTATATACATGAGCGTAAACAATTTAACCAACCAATCGGTGAGTTTCAATTAATTCAAGGTAAATTGGCTGATATGTATACAGAGATTAATGCTTCTCGTGCATATGTTTATGCCGTAGCCAGTGCGTGCGACCGTGGTCAAATTACCCGGCAAGATGCAGCCAGCGTAATTTTATATACCTCAGAAAAAGCCACACAAATGGCATTGCAAGCTATACAGATTTTGGGTGGAAATGGGTACATCAACGATTATCCCACCGGAAGATTATTACGTGATGCCAAACTATATGAAATAGGTGCCGGTACATCTGAAATTCGACGCACACTGATAGGACGCACTTTATTTAAGGAATACGCTTGATATGCAACCAAATGACATAGTGATTGTTGCAGCCAAACGCACGCCGATTGGTGCTTTTTTGGGTGATTTAGCACAGTTTAGTGCCACAGAACTAGGTGCTTATGCACATGTTGGCGCAATGCAGGCAGCAGGTATTGATCCGGCTCTAATTGATGAAGTAATCTATGGATGTGTCTTACAAGCCGGGCTAGGTCAGGCACCAGCGCGACAAACATCTATCGCGGCTCAGATCCCTGATACTACTGGTGCAACTACAATTAATAAAGTTTGTGGGTCTGGCATGAAAGCTGTAATGCTGGCTCATGATGCGATTATCGCTGGATCAGCAAATATGATCTTAGCCGGCGGCATGGAAAGTATGAGTAATGCTCCTTATCTGTTGAAAAAAGCTAGAACTGGTTATAGAGCTGGGGATGGCGTATTAAAAGATCATATCTTTATTGATGGTCTAGAAGATGCATATACCACCGGTACCGCTATGGGTGTATTCGCCGAAGCAACCGTCAAATTATTTAATTTGGATCGTGCATCCCAAGATGCATATGCCGTAGAATCAATGACGCGCGCACTAGATGCACAAAAAAACTCTGCATTCTTAGATGAAATCGTCCCTATAAATGGCAAGAATGGCCCAATAACTCAAGACCAGATACCTGATCCAGTAAAAATACAAAAAATCCCTGGTTTAAAACCAGCCTTTCAGACAGACGGTACCATTACGGCCGCAAATGCAAGTTCATTGGCTGATGGCGCCGCCAGTTTAATTGTAACGACCTATGCCCACGCAAAAAAACATAACCTAACTCCATTAGCTCGAATTGTAGCACATGCCACGCATGCACAACAGCCCTGCTGGTTTACTTTAAGCCCAGCGCCAGCGATTCGTAAAGTTTTAGCCGCCGCTAAATGGTCACTAGACCAAGTAGATTTATTTGAAATTAATGAAGCATTTGCGGTAGTAGCCTTAGTTGCTATACAAGAATTATCTTTAGAGCCAAACAAAGTTAATGTGCATGGTGGCGCATGTGCATTGGGACATCCGATTGGTGCCAGTGGTGCGCGAATAATTGTGACGTTGCTACACGCACTCAAACTTCATCATAAAAAACGCGGTATAGCCGCATTATGCATTGGTGGCGGAGAAGCAACTGCCATGGCGCTAGAGGTTATATGAGTATTATACAGAGCACGCTGAATACGGCGGGGGAAAAATTTAAAGCAAACTCTCAAGCAATGAATGTATTAGTTGATCGATTGAAGGCTATATTAACCGATATAGAGGCTGGCGGAAGTGAGCATTCACGAGCACGCGAAAAAAGTCGAGGCAAACTCTTGGCTCGAGAAAGATTACAATATCTGCTCGATCCCGGCAGTCCGTTCCTAGAACTATCCGCACTAGCCGCATATGAAGTATATCCCAGCCCGGTGCCGGCGGCAGGGTTAATCTCAGGTATAGGAAGAGTTTCTGACCAAGAATGTATGATAGTCATCAATGATGTTACGGTTAAAGGCGGTAGCTATTACCCATTAACCGTAAAAAAACATTTACGCGCACAAGAAATTGCCGCAGAAAATAATCTGCCGTGCGTATATATAGTGGACTCAGGCGGTGCTTATCTGCCCTTACAAAGCGAGGTTTTTCCTGATCGCGATCATTTTGGACGTATTTTTTACAATCAAGCACGCTTGTCAGCAAAAAATATTCCGCAAATTGCCGTGGTGATGGGATCATGTACGGCCGGTGGTGCTTATGTACCTGCAATGGCTGATGAGTCCATAATGGTACAAAACCAAGCAACAATATTTTTAGCCGGACCTCCATTAGTCAAAGCCGCTACTGGTGAAATAATCGATGCTGAAAGTTTAGGTGGAGCAGATGTACATTGTCGTATATCCGGCGTAGCTGATCATTATGCGCACGATGACTATCACGCTTTAGATTTAGCTCGCACTGCAATTCGGCATTTGAACCGTCGTAAACCCGATCTTCTATCTCGCCAACCCAGTTGCGAACCAATCTACGATGCTGCGGAATTAAATGGTGTCATACCCACAGATCCACGACAACCATTTGATATACATGAAATAATCGCCAGAATAGTGGACGGTTCTATCTTGGATGAATTTAAACCTTTATACGGTACAACTTTAGTCTGTGGATTTGCACATTTATATGGATATCCGGTTGGAATTATTGCGAATAACGGGATTTTATTTGGCGAAAGCGCTCTCAAAGGCACTCACTTTATTGAGCTCTGTACTAAACGTAATATTCCATTAATTTTTTTACAAAACATCACTGGATTTATGGTAGGTAGTAAATACGAAACTGCGGGTATTGCAAAACATGGAGCAAAAATGGTGATGGCGGTGGCTAATGCCAATGTACCTAAATTTACAGTAATTGTCGGAGGTAGTTTTGGTGCCGGTAATTACGCCATGTGTGGTCGCGCATATGATCCGCGTTTTTTATGGTCATGGCCGAATGCACGGATCTCTGTAATGGGCGGTGAACAAGCAGCTCAAGTTCTAGCGCAAATTCAGCGTGAAAAACACACGCAAAGCCAAAACAGTTGGGATCAAAACGCCGAAGATGAGTTTAAAGCAAAATTACGTGATCAATATGAACTGGAAGGCAATCCATATTATGCCAGCGCGCGTCTGTGGGATGACGGCGTAATCGTGCCAGCTGATACCAGGAAAGTATTGGGCTTAAGTTTATCTGCAAGCTTAAATGCTGCGCAAAAAGCCACTGAATTTGGCATTTTTAGGATGTGAATAATCTGATGCAAGAACCGGTAATCAGTACCATAGATAACCATGTATTATGGATTACATTAAATCGTCCAGAACAACATAATGCATTAAATGAAGCATTGTTAATCCAATTACAAACTATACTCGATCAAGCCGTCATTAATCCGCAATTACGCTTGATTATACTCAAAAGCAATGGTCAAAACTTTTCTGCAGGCGCCGATTTGTCGAGTATGCACTGCATGATCCAAGCCAGTCTTGATGAAAATCGAGCGAACGCCATGTTACTTGGCAGAGTACTTTATACCCTGCATCATGCACCAGTGCCAACTTTGGCAATGGTACAGGGATCCGCGATTGGTGGTGGTGCCGGATTAGTCGCTGCATGCGATTTAGCTATCGCTGCAAACACGGCCTCATTTGGTTTTTCAGAAGTAACCTTAGGCTTGGTGCCGGCGATGGTCAGCCCATATGTGGTCCGAGCAATCGGGGAACGTGCATCTGCATGGTTGTTTTTAAGTGCAGAACGTATCGATGCTCAACGTGCATTAACATTGCAATTAATTCATCACTGCGTAGAACCAACAGAACTTTTGGCCTATACTCAAAAATATGCCGCACGCCAGATGCGCTGTGCACCACAAGCGGTGCGTGCGACCAAAGTGTTACTCAAAAAATTACGTACCTGCCAAATAAACCAAGAATTACTCGAGGATACGGTAGATCTTATTGCACAAACCCGTGTTAGCAGCGAAGGGCAGCACGGCTTAAAAGCTTTTTTAACTAAAACAACTCCTGCGTGGAACCTGTGATGTTTGATACTATTCTAATCGCCAATCGTGGCGAAATTGCCTGTAGAATCATACGTACCACACGACGTATGGGGATAAAGTCTGTAGTCGTTTATTCGCATGCAGATCGTTTTAGTCCTGCAGTTTTACTTGCCGATCAAGCAGTGTGTATCACTCAGTCACACTCCGATCTAGGTTATTTGAATATCCACGCGGTCATCCAGGCAGCACTGCAATGTGGCGCTCAAGCAATTCATCCTGGATATGGTTTTTTATCTGAAAATCCTCAATTAGCCCAAGCCTGTGAAACTGCAAATCTGGTTTTTATTGGACCTTCCATCGAAGCTCTGACAATAATGGGCTCAAAACAACAAGCTAAAAAACACCTGGCACCCTACGCCATACCAATGATCCCCGGGTACCATGGACAGGATCAATCAGATGATAATTTACTCAAAGTAGCGATTGAGATTGGATTCCCTCTGATGATCAAAGCTGCAGCTGGTGGCGGTGGTAAAGGTTTACGCGCAGTCTACTCGCCTGAAGAATGGTCAGAAGCATTACAAGCAACTAGACGTGAAGCCAGTACCTATTTTGCTGATAACACCATGATCATTGAAAAGAAACTCATGCATGCTCGGCACTTAGAAGTGCAGATAATGGCCGATCATCATGGAAATGTAGTACATATTTTTGAACGTGATTGTTCAGTTCAACGTCGTCATCAAAAACTTCTCGAAGAAGCGCCCGGACCACATATAACCAAAGAATTACGCGATCGTCTGACCACCACGGCAATCACAGTAGCAAAAAGTATTCAGTATTACGGTGCTGGTACCGTAGAATTTATGGTTGATGCCGATCAAAAGATTTATTTCATGGAAATGAATACCAGGCTGCAAGTTGAGCACCCGGTTACCGAAATGATCACGCAACTTGACTTGGTTGAATGGCAATTACGTATTGCGGCCAAAGAAAAATTGCCCTGTACTCAAGAGAATATTCATAAATCTGGACACGCTATAGAATGCAGACTGTACGCTGAAGATCCTCAAAATAACTTTCTACCGTCAATGGGTAAAATACATGCCCTAGTAACGGCGGCGAATAATCAGCATATACGTCTAGAGTCAGGGATTGTCGCCGGTGATACGATCACGCCGAATTATGATGCCATGCTGGGAAAATTAATCGCATCCGGTGAAACTCGAGAACTTGCGATAACGCGTTTAAAACAAGCATTAAGTCAATATCATTTGGTTGGTCTAAAAACTAACCGTGACTATTTGTTGTCAATATTAAACCACCCTGCTTTTATTGCAGGTGATTTAAGTACTGAGTTCTTAAGTATAAACCAGCTATCCGCAACCGGCCAAGACCCCAGCATAGCCGTCTATATGGCGGC
>CANNIJ010000061.1 GCA_947505025.1 Legionellaceae bacterium
CATTTGCTTGCTCGGGTAAATTTTCATTTACCGGCAGCCCGTATTGATTATTACCAGCACGATAGTTTATGTAACTAGCCAGCGTGGTGGTGTCCGCGTTAGGTGCAGCAATACTTTGTGAATTCCAGCCGGTCATTTTTCTTACTGTAAAATGATCAAAAAAGGCACCTTTGCCGTGTCCATCTTCCCTATATGAAATACCAGTAACTTGCATAATTTATCCAGATATTGGATTAAGTTCGAATAATGAACACTAGTATAACATGTTATCATTAAATTGTGAGTTAAGTTTAAACTAATCTTTGAACGAAATTCTTTTCGCCAGAACTATCTCACTGTATTGCTCTATCGTGTTATACTTATCATGCACAAGACCAAGGAGATGGGTGTGAGTGATGTAAGTCATAGACTGGATCGTCAAACACAAACTGTATTTGTTCAAGAACATGCGCTGCTGGTTCGCCGGATTGCTTACCACTTGTCGGGGCGTTTGCCACGTTCTGTGCAATTAGATGATTTGATGCAATCTGGTATGATGGGTTTATTAGAAGCTGCGCGTAATTATGATGCTAGTAAAGGCGCTTCTTTTGAAACATATGCAAGTATTCGTATACGCGGATATATGCTAGATGAAGTGCGCCGAAATGATTGGGTGCCGCGTTCGGTTTATCGAAATTCGCGGATGATCTCAACGGCAATGCAAAATGTTGAGCATCGATTGGGGCGCCAGGCAAAAGATCATGAGGTTGCCGGTGAGCTCAATATGCCATTAGATGAATATCACTCTATGTTAAGTGATTCTAATAGTGCGCATTTACATGGTTTTGAAGATTTAGGCATCACGGATGACTTATTGACGGATGCAAGTGCCAGCACCACATCTGAGCCAGATGTAAATGCCTTGCGTGCAGATATGAAACTACATTTGAGTTCTGTTATCAAGACGTTGCCGCAAAAGGAGCGTTTAGTGCTTTCATTATATTATGAGCACGACTTGAACTTAAAAGACATTGGGGATGTGCTGGGAGTTACCGAGTCGCGGGTTTCGCAAATTCATAGCCAAGCCACACATCGAATTAAAGCACGGTTAACGGATCATTAGTTATGTTAGAAGTGAATCACTTATTGTTATCTCTAAACGATCTTAAGTCACGCCTGGATACTCTTCGGGGGTATCTTTGACTTTGATCGTAAACAAGAACGCCTGGAAGAAGTTACTCGAGAATTAGAATCAGCCGAAATTTGGTTGCATCCAGAATCCGCACAAGCATTAGGCCGTGAACGTTCAGCTTTGTCTTTAATCGTTGATCAATGGAAAAAATTGGATCATACGATCATAGATCTCTCAGACCTATTTCATTTAGCTCGTGAAGACCAGGATGCCGGTACTTTTGATGATTTATCTGTAGATATTGCTGAGGTTGAACGTCAAGTGGCAGCTCTTGAATTTCAGCGGATGTTTTCTGGACCTATGGATGCATCAAATGCTTTTTTAGATATTCAATCTGGATCTGGTGGCACCGAAGCTCAAGATTGGGCTGAAATGATTTTGCGTATGTATTTGCGTTGGAGTGAGCAACATGGTTTTATTGCTGAATTAGTTGAGTGTTCTGCAGGAGATGTTGCTGGAATTAAGAGTGCAACTATACACGTACAGGGGCCGCATGCTTTTGGTTGGTTAAGAACAGAAACCGGTGTGCATCGTTTGGTGCGTAAGTCACCATTTGACTCGGGTAATCGTCGACATACTTCTTTTGCTGCCGTGTTTGTATCACCTGAAGTTGAGGATGATATTGAAATTGAAATCAATCCAGCAGATTTACGGATTGATACATACAGGGCCTCAGGTGCCGGCGGACAACATGTTAATCGGACTGATTCTGCAGTGAGGATTACTCATGCTCCATCTGGGATTGTGGTTCAGTGTCAGAATGACCGCAGTCAACATAAAAACAAAGCACAAGCATTTAAACAATTACGTGCAAAATTATATGAGATGGAGATGCAGAAGAAAAATGTTGCGCAACAAGCTTTGGAATTAACTAAGTCAGATATTGGTTGGGGATCACAAATTCGATCGTATGTTTTGGATCAATCCAGAATTAAAGATTTACGCACCGGGATTGAGACCAGTAATACGCAGAGTGTTCTGGACGGCGATCTTGATTTATTTATTGAGGCAAGTTTAAAAAAAGGGGTAGACCAGACATGTTAGAGACAGTCCTGGATGAAAATGAGCTGTATCGTATTCGTAAA
Organism: Legionellaceae bacterium; assembly: GCA_947505025.1. Lineage (GTDB taxonomy): Bacteria > Pseudomonadota > Gammaproteobacteria > Legionellales > Legionellaceae > CANNIJ01. Next base: position 2,257 of record CANNIJ010000061.1, read on the forward strand.
CAAAAACTAACCGATCTGCGTGCTGATGGCTTTAGTTTTCCAAATGATTTTAGGCCGCAACATGCTGCTCAATCGTTGCTCGATCAACACGGGCATTTAAATAAAGAAGAATGTGCTGCTGCCGCAATTGCAGTAACTATTGCCGGACGTATAGTTTTACGACGGATAATGGGTAAAGCTAGTTTTTTTCATTTGCAAGACGCATCTGGCCGACTACAGGTTTATGTGCGAGAAAATGAATTTCCTGAGTTATATGATGCATTTAAACACTGGGATTTAGGTGATATTGTTGGGGTATCCGGGACTTTGTTTGTTACACAAACGGGTGAATTAACTATACATGCCGATGCTTTACGTTTATTAACTAAATCATTGCGTCCGTTACCAGATAAATTTCACGGATTAGCTGATCAAGAGATCTGTTACCGTAAACGCTATATAGATTTGATCGCTAATCCTTTGACACGTAAAACATTTTTATTGCGATCAAAATTACTGAGTACTCTGCGAATTTTTATGGAGCAGCACGATTTTTTAGAAGTTGAAACGCCGATGATGCACCCGATTCCAGGGGGCGCCATGGCTCGGCCGTTTACAACACATCATCATGCTTTAGACATGCCGATGTATTTACGTGTTGCGCCTGAGTTATACTTAAAACGCCTGGTTGTTGGTGGATTTGAGCGTGTGTATGAAATTAATCGTAATTTTCGTAATGAGGGTTTATCCACACGCCATAATCCTGAATTTACCATGGTTGAGTTTTATCAGGCATATGCTGACTATAAAGACTTAATGCACTTTACTGAAGAATTATTACATTTTTTATGTGATAATTTATTAGGTACTCGTCAAGTGGTTTATCAAGAGCATGTATTGGATTTTGATACAGCATTTGTGCGCCTCAGTATTACTGAGGCAATCTTAGTGTATCATCCAATGATCAAGCCAGATGATTTGAAGTCAGTCAATAGCATGCACCAGGTGCTGGATAAGCTTGGATTGGCGTATAAATCCGGGCAAGCTTTAGGTCAGTTGCACATGATAGTTTTTGAAGAAACCGTAGAGCATCAGTTAATTCAACCAACATTTATCACGGGCTATCCAACCGAAGTTTCACCGTTAGCACGTCGTAGTGATGCAGATCCAAGTCTGACCGATAGATTTGAATTTTTTATTGCCGGTCGTGAGATAGCGAATGGATTTTCTGAGTTAAATGATGCAGAAGATCAGGCAGCACGGTTTCAAAAACAAGTTGAGGATAAAAATGCAGGTGATTTAGAAGCCATGCATTTTGATCATGATTATATTGAGGCGTTGGAATATGGGATGCCACCAACTGCTGGTGAAGGTATAGGGATTGATCGTTTGGCGATGTTGTTTACCAATTCTCCAGCGATTCGAGATGTGATTTTATTTCCGCATTTAGCTCCACGTACACGTTAAGGAGTATTTTATGTTTAGTCCTAATCAAACTATGGCAGAGATTGATCCTGCCGTATGGGAACTGATTTGCGCAGAGAGCGTGCGTCAGGCCGAACATATAGAATTAATTGCATCGGAAAATTACGTTAGTCCGGCTGTATTAGCGGCTCAAGGCTCGGTCTTGACCAATAAGTACGCAGAAGGCTATGCCGGTAGACGGTATTATGGTGGTTGCGAGTATGTTGATTTAATTGAAATGCTAGCAATAGAGCGTGCAAAAATTTTATTTTCTGCAGATTACGTGAATGTACAACCACATTCAGGATCACAAGCTAATGCAGCAGTAATGCTGGCATTATTAGAGCCAGGAGATACTATTTTAGGCATGTCATTATCAGCTGGTGGGCATTTAACTCACGGTTCTACAGTGAATTTTTCTGGTAAAATCTACAACACAGTTGATTATGGTGTAGATATTCAGACTGGCCTTATCGATTATACGTATTTAGCCCAGCAAGCCATTAAACATCGTCCAAAGATGATCATTGCAGGTTTTTCGGCTTATTCTCAGGTAGTGGACTGGGCCAAGTTTAGGGAGATTGCAGATCTGGTTGGTGCGATTTTATTGGTAGATATGGCTCACGTCGCGGGATTAGTCGCTGTGGGGATCTACCCGTCACCATTGTCGTATGCGGATGTAGTTACCAGCACAACACATAAAACATTACGCGGCCCACGTGGCGGATTGATTTTAGCTAAATCTAATCCTGAGATTGAAAAAAAATTAAATTCAGCGGTTTTCCCCGGCACTCAGGGTGGACCATTAATGCATGTGATTGCTGCTAAAGCAGTTTGTTTTCAAGAAGCTCTGCAGCCTGAGTTTAAAACTTATCAAGAACAGGTGGTTCTGAATGCTAAAACCATGGTGCAGGTATTACAAGATCGTTCTTACACAGTGATTTCATCGGGCACAGAAAATCACTTGTTACTTGTAGATTTAACCAGTAAGAATTTGACTGGTGCTCAGGCAGAGCGTGCGTTAGGCCTTGCAAATATAACGGTGAATAAAAATAGCATTCCCAATGAGCCGCGCTCACCATTTGTTACCAGCGGAATACGTTTGGGCACACCAGCCGTCACTACGCGTGGCTTTAAAGAACCAGAGATTATCCAATTAACTAATTGGTTGGCGGATATTTTAGATCAACCAGAAAGCCTGGACTTAGGATTACAAGTTAAGTCCAATGTTTTGGCATTATGCCATAAATTTCCTGTGTATGAGTGATTATGTACTGTCCATTTTGTAGTGAAGTTGAAACTAAGGTTATGGATTCACGCTTGGTTTCCGAAGGGTCCCAAGTGCGACGTCGTCGTCAATGTATGGTGTGTTTGGAGAGATTTACTACATTTGAATCAGCTGAATTAAGTTTGCCATTGTTAATTAAGCGCGATGGTCGGCGTGCATTTTTTAGGATTGAAAATTTACGTGCTGGAATGTTGCGAGCTTTAGAAAAAAGACCTGTTGGAACAGATCTGGTAGAACAGGCAATTGTATCGATTGTAAAAAAGGTACGAGAAACTGGTGAGCGTGAAATTGAAGCACGTCAGGTGGGTGAGTGGGTCATGGAAGAGCTTTATGCTTTGGATCATGTGGCTTACGTACGCTTTGCATCGGTTTATAAACGGTTCAAAGACGTGAGTGAATTTATACTGTGCGCTCAAGGGGCAACGTGAATAATCAAGAAATTCGTGAAAAACGTCGTGCTAGAAAACTAGCTTTACAAGCGCTGTATCAATGGCATATGTCAGGTACAGATCCAGCTGAGGTTCTGGCTCAATTTTGCGCGATCAACAACATGGCAAAAGTAGATCTGGAATATTTCAAGTGTTTATTATACGGCATACCGTCTGAAATCACCGCATTACATGCAGCTTTTATACCATTTTTAGATCGTTCTTTGGAAAGTTTAGATCCGATTGAGTTAACTATTCTCAGACTTAGCACATTTGAACTGATGCACCGTTTAGAGATCCCATATCGAGTAGTTTTGGATGAGTCGGTGTCTTTGGCTAAAACGTTTGGTTCACAAGATGGTTATCGTTATGTTAATGGTGTTTTACATCAATTAGCCAAGAAGTTACGTGCGACCGAAATTGAAAATGGATGAATTTGCATGTATTGACAGATTCTTTAAGGTCATACCACATGAGCGTACAGATGTTATTTTAGGCATAGGCGATGATGCAGCGTGCTTGTCTGTACCTGCAGATCAACATTTGTTGGTGAGCTGCGATACTCTGGTTGATGGAGTGCATTTTTTATCTGCGTGGGATCCTTACGATATAGCGTATAAAGCGGTGATGGTTAACTTAAGTGATATAGCTGCTATGGGCGGTCTGCCGTGTTGGATTACGTTATCTTTGACCTTGCCAGCTTTAGATGTAGATTGGTTAACCAGGTTTTCATCGGGCATCAGTGATGCCTTGCAGAAATATAATGTGGCTTTAATTGGTGGTGATACCACGCGTGGCCCTTTAAGCATTACGATTACGGTACATGGATTTACTAAAAAAAATCATGCATTAAAACGCTCGGGCGCGCAAGTTAGTGATCTGGTTTATGTTACTGGTCCATTGGGAGCGGCAGCTTTAGCCTTAGAATATCTAGATAAGCCAATCGATCCGGCGGACCATTGTGTGTTGATGCAGCGTTTACACCGACCGGTACCTAGATTGGATTTACGCGATCTATTAATAAAATATGCTACAGCGGCGATCGATATTTCTGATGGTTTGCTGTCTGATTTACAGCACATTTGTAGGGCCAGTGATGTTGGTGCCGTTTTAGAATTAGATTGCGTGCCGGTACATGAATTAGTACGCAAGTATAACGCACCGCAAGCAATGGATTTGGCGTTGCATGGCGGGGATGATTATGAGATTTGCTTTACGATTGCAGCTGAGGATAGTCTTAATTGGCTGAAAGAAGTTGAAAATGCTGGAGTTATTGTCTATCAAATTGGCCTAATTCAAGCTTCAACTGGTTTATATGCTGTTAATAGGCAGGGTGAGAAACATCCACTACAAGCACGCGGCTATAATCATTTTGGAGTATAATTTAATGAAAGTGCACTTTAGTGAAATCTGGCGGGATCCTGGGCACGTATTATCTTTTGGCTTTGGAAGTGGATTATTACCCAGAGCCCCAGGCACTTGGGGGACTGTAGCTGCAATTCCATTATATTTAGCTTTAAGTCAGTGCAATTGGAAAATATATTTATGCGTGACAATCTTGGCCTTTTTTCTTGGGATTCTCGTGTGTGATCGTACTGCGCGTTTCCTGAATGTGCATGATGATGCGCGCATTGTGTGGGATGAAATTGTAGGTTATTTGTTAACGATGTTTCTAATGCCGGTTGGTTGGTTTTGGATTGTTGCCGGATTTGTGTTGTTTCGTGTATTTGATATATGGAAGCCACAACCGATCCGTTGGGTAGATGCGCGTGTGGGTGGCGGTTTAGGGATTATGTTAGATGATGTATTGGCTGCATTTTTTGCATGGATTACTCTGGCGTTGTTAGTTTTGGGGACACATGGATGAACGAAAATCATAAAGAATTGATCAGTATTGGGTTAACTTTAAGTATTGTCGGCTTGGCATTATTTATTGTCCATAGATTTATACCTTCATTGATTTGGGCTTCAATTTTAGGCATTGCCACATATCCATTATACAGACAATGGCGTCAATTGTTTGGTAAATGGGAAAATACAGCCGCGTTTTTATTTACTTTTATCATGGTATTAATCTTATTAGTGCCATTGAGTGGTTTGATGTCGGTTTTGATCAAAGAAGTACAATTGTTTTTTACGTACTTACAAAGTATGAATCGTCATGGTGGTCATGCTCCACCATTTTTACATGAGATACCTTTTTTTGGGAGTGATTGGGAAACTTACTGGGAGTTAAATTTTGCTAAACCAGGACAAATTAAATCATTTTTATCGCATTTACATGTATCTTTAACTCCAGCTAGTTATTATATCAAGCAAGTAGGTGCTGATTTAGCTCATCGTAGTTTTCAAATGAGTTTTACTTTATTAAGTTTATTTTTCTGTTATCGCGACGGCGATCGTTTTTTTGTGCAATTGAATAATATGGGAAGTTATTGCCTGGGAGAGCGTTGGTTTAGATATGCTGATAAATTGCCCGCAGCGTTGCGTGCCACGGTAAATGGCACTATGGTGGTTGGTGCGGGCGTTGGATTGTTGATGGGTGGGTGTTATGCCTTAGTTGGTTTTCCAGCACCAACCTTAGTTGGTTTCATCACGGCTTTTGGCGCGATGATCCCATTTGTGGTCCCATTAGTATTTGGGGTTGTAGCGTTGATTTTATTGGTTCAAGGCAGCATGATTGCTGGAGTAGTAGTGATTGTTTGGGGTACATTAGTGATGTTTATTGCTGATCATGTAGTTAAGCCAGCATTAATTGGTGGAGCTACACAGTTACCTTTTCTAGCGGTTTTATTTGGGATTTTAGGTGGTGTAGAAACCTTGGGTTTGTTGGGTTTATTTGTCGGCCCGATGATCATGGTCTTTTTTATAACTCTCTGGTCAGAAGCGCAGCCAGAATAGATTCTAGTCCGGTGAACTTATTAATTTGCCATACTGCCAAATTATATGGCATACTACGCGACAACCAAGCTATTTAAGCGTAGGAGTGTGAATGAAACGTACACAACGGCTTCTTTGTTCGTATTTTATTTTGTTATCAATTGGCTCGTCAGCTTGCTGGTCTACACTACCATTACTTGAAAATGAGCGTAATACAATTGATGTTTTTAAAAAATCATCACCTAATGTTGTTTATGTAAATCGAATGTCAACGGTCAAGCACGGTCAGGTTGCCGCACCGACTTCGGTACGTTCGGGTACTGGCTCGGGGATCATATGGGATAAACGTGGTGATGTTGTGACTAATTTCCATGTGATTCACGGTGGCGACTCATTTACGATTACAGTTGCCGGTAAAACTTTACCGGCAAAAGTTATAGGTGTTGAGCCGCGCAAAGATTTAGCAGTTTTACGGGTACAATCACCACACACGGCTGATTTGTTGTCTAAAATTATTCCTTTTGAAATTGCCCACACAAAAACACTCTTGGTCGGGCAAAAAGCCATGGCGATAGGTAATCCATTTGGCTTGGGACACAGTTTGACGATTGGTGTTATTTCTGCCTTGGGACGTAGTGTGCCGGGGATTGGCGCTGTGACAATTCACGACATGATTCAAACAGATGCTGCGATTAACCCAGGTAATTCTGGTGGGCCATTACTGGATAGTAGTGGGCGCTTAATTGGACTAAATACAGTTATTTATTCTCAATCTGGATCCTCGGCTGGAGTAGGTTTTGCGGTGCCTGCAGATGATATTGAGCACACAGTAAATCAAATTATTCAACGAGGACATGTACAACTTTCAGGCATAGGAATTCAGCCCGTCAATCCAACATTAGCCAGACGTTTGGGCGTGCAAAGTGGAATCTTAATTGCTGAAGTATTACATAAAACACCGGCTGAATCAGCAAAACTAAGACCAACATCGCGCGATGCATGGGGTCAATATCATGTCGGGGATGTAATTATTGGATTAAATGGACATGCCGTTGAAAATTATGATGTATTGTATAGTTTGCTAGACAAGATCAGTATAGGTGCACCGATCACACTAACTGTTGTACGCGATCATCAGTATATTTACCACAAAATGCACACGA
>CANNIJ010000062.1 GCA_947505025.1 Legionellaceae bacterium
TAAACGGTGACAAATCCCGTGAAAGGTACCAACCCAAAGTCCATTTAAAGTACCATTTTGCATTTTTTGCAAACGTGATTTCATTTCGAGCGCGGCTTTATTGGTAAATGTAACTGCCAGTAAAGCGTGCGCTGGTAATTGCATATTCGACATTAAAAAAGCCATTCGACTGACAAGCACACGTGTTTTACCGCTGCCAGCACCGGCCAAAACTAAATGATTACCTAAAGGAGAAACAACAACATCATGTTGTTGGGTATTGAGTTCGTTTAACCAAGCAGGCTTTGTCATGAATTTCCTGTAAAATAAACCCTTAGATTGAACGCGCATACATTGCAATAAAAGATAATAAAAGTCAAATAATCCTATAGTTGTGTGCCAGAAAAATTTCGCGAGGCATCAGATTCGTTAATCTTTCCAGATGTACTAAAGTACGTGATAGATTTTTTTGTCATGTACACAGTACAACTGTATCCATTAGTCGACGTTGAATCAGTAATCGCGTATAATACATCCCATACATTTAAATGTTGTATATATCTTGTTATGTGTAATTATGATCTGTAATTTTTAGAAGGTATCTGTATGACTGCATCTGCGTTGGCCACTGAAAAAAAATTACTGCATTATCTGGGCAAAGGTATTGCGGATTTCAATATGATTCAGGCTGGTGATCGGATCATGGTTTGCTTGTCTGGAGGCAAAGATTCTTTTACATTGTTGACACTTTTGTCATTACTCAAGCGTCGATCACATGTACAATTCGATATTTTTGCATTTACCCTGGATCAGGCTCAGCCCGGATGGAATGATCTGGCGTTGCGCGAATGGCTCACCCTGCGCGCGATTCCTTATGAGATTCTCAAGCGCGACACCTACAGTATTGTCAAAGAAAAAATTCCTGAAGGACAAACCTATTGCAGTTTATGTTCGCGTTTGCGTCGAGGTATAATTTATCGCTATGCAGAAACTCATGGTTACACTAAAATTGCCTTAGGTCATCATCGTGATGATTTAATCCGCACTTTAATGATGTCTATTTGCTATAACGGTGATTTGCGATCCATGCCGCCGAAGTTATTAAGTGACAACAAAAAACACATAGTTATACGACCAATGTGTTATATACAGGAGCGTGATATTATTGCATATGCGCAAGAACAAAACTTTCCTATTATTCCTTGTACCCTGTGTGGATCACAAGAAAATTTAGCACGTAAACGAATTGGTAAATTAATCGAGCAGTTGGCTGCTGAGAATCCTAAGGTGCCGAGTAATATGTTACATGCATTGCAAAGCATCAAACCCAGCCAGCTGATGGATCAATCCTTGTGGAACTTTAGAGCTTTGGAGGAGCACGTGATTAGCAGCAAGGCTGAAGTATGATGAATATTTCCTGGCGCCTGTATCTCAGGCAGTTGCGTGTTTATCGAAAACGTAGCTTGGGTTTTGACTTGGTTTCTGCATTGATTGTGTTCTTAGTGGCTATGCCGCTGTGCTTAGGGATTGCACTTGCATCTGGTGCGCCATTGTTCTCTGGGATTATAAGCGGTATTGTCGGTGGGATTGTCGTTGGTATTTTCAGTTCTTCGAATGTAAGTGTCAGTGGTCCGGCTGCAGGTATGGCCGCCATTGTGTTAGCGGCAATTGCACAGCTGGGTAGTTTTGATTTTTTCTTGGTAGCATTGATATTAGCCGGCATTATTCAGTTACTCCTGGGAGTAATGCGAGCGGGTTTTATTGCAGACTATATCCCATCTAATGTATTACAGGGATTGTTATGCGCTGTAGGTGTCTTGCTGATTGTTAAACAGTTACCGTTGGCATTTACACTATCGCATACTGCATCAGCACTCAAGGCACAGCTGCTAGACCTGTCCTACGGATTATCTCTAAAACCTTTGCATGATCTTTCTTTTCATATTAATAGTGGTGCGATGATTTTGTCTACATCATCTTTGATGATGTTAATTTACCTGGACTATACCCGTCTAAATTGGCTTAAAAAAATACCCGGTGCATTTATTGTGGTGATTTTTGGGATTTTGTTTAATGAATATTTTGTCCTGACACATTCATATTTAGCTCAAAATGGACCGCATTTGGTTCATATTCCTAAACATGAAAATTTTGCAGCATTTTATGCGCAAATGGATCGTCCAGCATGGGCAGCTCTAGCGGAGCCTAATGTTTACGTTGTAGCATTAATTCTTGCTGTGGTTTCTTCGCTAGAAAACCTGCTCAATATTAAGGCCGGTGAGCGGCTGGATAAAAAAAGAGTTTATTGTTCTAAAGACCGGGAGTTAGTCGCACAAGGTATTGGTAATTTAACCGCAGGTTTTTTGGGTGGGATACCGATTACTTCGGTAATTGTACGCACCTCGGTGAATATTCAAACTGGTGCAAAAACCAAAATGTCTACAATACTGCATGGTGTATTCATTTTGTTGGCAGTGATGTTAGTGCCACATGCACTGAATAAAATCCCGCTATCATCTCTGGCGGCGATTTTAATTTATACTGGATACAAGCTAACAAATCCATCGATATACAGGAAGATTTATCGCCAGGGCCTGGATCGCTTTATTCCATTCATAGCCACCATATTAAGTATTTTGTTATTAAATTTACTATTTGGGATTTTAATTGGATTATTAATTAGTTTGTTTTTTATTTTAAAATCCAATAGCCAAGTTAGAATTGATTTAATTCAAGAAATTTATCCAAAAGGGATGATCAATCGCCTGGTACTACCACAACAAATTACATTTTTAAATAAAGCTTCTTTAATCGCAGAACTTAATGCTATACCCAAGAAATCTAAATTGATTATCGATGCACGGGATTGTGATTTTATTGATAAAGAAATCATTGAATTTATCAAAGAGTTTAAGAATGATCATGCGCCGCACAAACAGATTTCATTGAATCTAATTGGCTTCAAGGATCAATATAAGATTCATAATTACATTGATTTTATTAATGTAACCACATACGACGTTCAGTCAACATTAACTCCACAGCAAGTTCTTAAAGTGTTAAAAGAAGGTAATAATCGTTTTTTAAATGATACTTGTATTCATCGCAGTTTAACTGCAGATGTTAAAAATACAGCACACATGCAACACCCAATTGCGGTGGTTGTTGGCTGTATCGACTCCAGGGTTCCGGTGGAAACAGTGTTTGACATGACGTTTGGCGATTTATTTTGTATTCGTATTGCCGGTAATGTGGTTAATGATGACGTTTTAGCTAGTGCTGAATATGCCTGCCATGTGGTTGGTGCCAAATTAATTGTAGTTTTAGGCCATACGCACTGTGGAGCTATTCAAGCCGCGTGTAATGGGGTTAAGCAAGGACATATTACGACGCTTTTAGCCAAAATTGAACCAGCCATTGCCGCTGAAAATACTACGCTAGATCAACGTGATGGTCACAACCATGTTTTCGTTGATCATATCATGCGTTTAAATGTAGCAAATACCATGCAGCATATTTACTCCGAGAGCCCTGTGTTACGAGAGATGATTCAAGCCGAAACTATAGGTATAGTTGGTGCTGTATATGATGTGAATAGCGGTAATGTGAATTTTAAGGATTTAAGTGATCAACTGTATGCTTTGGCACCAGGACTCAATGATCAGGTTGCGATTAAAAGCAGTAAAATTATTAATGCAGAACTTTAAGGATTAGCTGTGCGTGCTTCAGAAAATTATCTTCCTACTTTAAAAGAAACACCACATGATGCTGAAATAGTCTCACATCAGCTGATGTTACGCGCAGGCTTAATCCGTAAATTAGGCTCTGGTTTATATACATGGTTGCCGCTGGGTTTAAAGATTTTGCGTAAAGTTGAGCATTTAGTTAGATCTGAAATGCAGAGTGCTGGCGCATTAGAAATTTTAATGCCCGCGGTTCAACCCGCCGAACTTTGGCAAGAAACAGGGCGTTGGGAGACTTTTGGTGGCCAATTATTGACAATGAAGGACAGTCAAGGACGAGATTATTGTTTTGGTCCAACGCATGAGGAAGTAGTAACTGATTTAATTCGTCAAGATATAAGATCATATAAACAATTACCCGTGACTGTATATCAAATTCAAACTAAATTTCGTGATGAAATTCGTCCACGTTTTGGCGTAATGCGTGCACGTGAGTTTTTAATGAAAGATGCATATTCATTTCATTTAACTCAAGATAGCCTGGAAGCAACCTATGCGCGGATGCATACAGCTTACAGCAGCTTATTCCAGCGTTTGGGGCTTAATTTTCGTGCGGTTGAAGCCGACACTGGAGCTATAGGCGGTGCTGTATCACATGAGTTTCAAGTTCTTGCAGATGCTGGTGAGGATATTATTGCATATAGTAATGGCAGTAATTACGCAGCAAATATAGAGCAAGCGACAAGTTTGTGTGTTACGCCAGCTGCGTTGACTGTAGCACTACCGATGATTAGTACATCGACCCCGGGTAAAAAAACCATAGATGAGGTATCAGAATTCTTAAATATTGATCCAGCTTTAACTATCAAAACATTAATTGTTGCAGGCAAGGATAATTCTTGGGTTGCGATTCATTTGCGTGGTGACGATCAATTAAATCCGGTTAAAGCCGGCAAACATCCTTTAGTCCAAGCGCCCATTTGTTTTGCGGATGATAGCGTGCTTGAGTCTTTGCATTTACACAAAGGTTTTATTGGTCCAGTGGAGTTAAAACTACTAAATCTAGTCGATTTTGCAGCGCGCGCTCTGCCAGAATTTGTCTGCGGAGCGAATCAGCATGACGCTCATTATCAGCATGCAGCATGGATCCGTGACGCAAAATGTGACGATGTATTTGATTTTCGCACGGTAAAGTCTGGGGATCTCAGCCCCGACGGCCATGGTTCATTAGAACTTTGTCGAGGGATTGAAGTTGGGCATATTTTCCAGTTGGGTGAAAAATACGCTGATGCGATGCATACAGCTGTTTTGAATGAGCAGGGTAAATTAGAAACTTTGCGGATGGGATGTTATGGTTTAGGAATTAGTCGGATTGTTGCGGCGGCAATTGAACAAAATCATGATGAGCGAGGGATATGTTGGCCGGCTGCGATGGCACCATTTAAATGGGTAATTATACCCATAAATGCAAATCGTTGCGTTGAAGTACAGCAAGCAGCCGAGCGCCTGTACCTACAGATGTTAGAAAATGACCAAGAAGTTTTATTAGAAGATCGCAATGAACGCCCCGGAGTTTTGTTTGCGGATCATGATTTAATTGGGATCCCCCATCGGATCGTGATTAGTGAACGTCACTTAAACGCTGGGGTTGTTGAATACAAATCACGAGTCTCGGGTGAAGTTCAACACATTGCTTTGGATGTACTGTGGGATTTCATTACACATTAAACCACAGCTAGCATGTGGTTTTTTAGAGCATCATCCATGGGTGCATGGTAATTAACTGAGAGTCGTGTAAGCGGCAAACGAATTTCATTTTCAATTAAGCCCATGTGATGCAGTGCCCATTTTACTGGAATTGGATTGGTTTCAACGAACATTAATTTATGTAAAGGCATCAAGTTATTATTGTATTGTCTGGCTAATAGTTGGTTGCCAGACAATGCTGCATTACACATCGCCAACATTGCGTTTGGAGCCACATTAGCAGTAACCGAAATTACCCCTTTAGCGCCAGACAGCATCCAATCTACTGCGGTAGGATCGTCACCACTATAAACATCGATAGTATTGTTGGTTAGTTGTAACAGATCCGTTAAGCGTTGCATATCGCCAGTAGCATCCTTGATTCCTATAATATTAGAGAATACAGCTAAGCGAGCAACCGTTTCCGGCAGAAGATCGCAAGCAGTACGGCTGGGGACGTTGTATAGAATAATTGGTAAGTGCACAGCTTGGGCAAGACGTGCGTAATGTTCATACAATCCAGCTTGCGTGGGCTTGATGTATGCTGGAGTCATGACTAAGATTGCATCAGCTCCACAATGCATAGCATTTTCAGCGTATTTAATGCACAAACTGGTGGAATTTGCGTATGCTCCAGCGATTATCGGCACATGACCGCGTGCTAGTTTGACTACAGTTTTGATTGCCAAATCTTGTTCATCCAGGCTCAATGTACCAGCTTCGCCGGTAGTGCCTGCGACGACCAGCGCTTGAGTGCCTGCTTTTAAGTGTATATCAACTAAAGCTTCAAGACGTGGAACATCAACACAATCATTTTTTAAAGGCGTAACCAAAGCTACCATGCTGCCATGAAACATATATCCTCCGTATAGAAAACAGTATGTTTTATCTTACGCCGAGAATCTATTTAAGACAACCTACTGTAGTGGTGGGTGAGTGTAACTTTTATTGCAAAACAACTAATTCTTTTTTTCAGGGTAATTCAAAAAATTAGGTGCGGAATGAGGGGAATATGTAAAAATCTTTGGTCTTTTTCTCCTGTGGTAGCGCTTAAAACAATGGGCTTAATCTGCTCTGATAACAAGCAAGCCATTTTATTAGTTACTCTGAGACTTGCGGCTCGTCCGTTCTGGGATTTATGGGTGTTCCTTCAGGATCCTTGGGTTCAATGTCAATCCAATGATCCACAGCAACGATAACATCTTTACTGGGAATAGCATTTAAGTAGCGCTCCTTGGTTTTTACATTGATTTCCTCAGGCAAAGGCAATTTATCGTAGTTTCCCGCCCAGATTAAAGTATGAGGGACGGCCCAAGGATGCCATTGCTTTATATTCGTTGGTCCAAACAACGCAACTGAAGGTACTTTAAGCGCCGCTGCCATATGCATCGGGGCTGAATCTACGCCGATGAACAGCTTGGTATAGTAATCCATGAAGGCTGCTAATTCTGTAATTTGCAATCCGAGCTTGATGATTTTATCAGGGTGGTTGCAGTATTGGACGATGGCATCCACAAAGGAATAATCAGAAGAACCAGCTCCGTGGCAAATCGCTACGATTTCCTCATGAGCTGTGAGGTGATTGATTAAGTCTGCCCACGATTTTTTTGACCAGTTTTTAAACTCCCAAGATGCTACTGGGTGTATTAGGATGACTTTTTTACTTAAGATTAATGGATAATATTTATTTATTTTATTCATGTCTTTTTTATGATAAGCCATTTTCACATCGGTATTGATTTGTTTTAAACTTAATGGATCAAGGATGCTCAAGTTATTTAATACCGTATGCTGTTCTTTATGGTCGTTAGTTTTTACTAAAATCGAATGCATTTTGCGCCAAAAAAAATTGCTGCGTTTTTTTATTTCAAAGCTAATACTGCATGCTGGCCGCAACAAATAACAGTACCAGCCTGCACGCCAACGTGTGCTAAGGTTTAAAATTAAATCATAAGGATTTTTTGATAATTGTTTGAAGAGTGCTTTCTCTTTAATATATTGGGATCTTATGCCTTGATGCTTTGTATTTCTATCTACAGCAAACCGGCATGATATGTCTGGATGATGTACGATCATATCATCTGTACCCTTGTAAACCAGTACATCTATTGTTACCTTAGGGTAATTAATTTTTAGCGTGCTGAATAAGGGGGTGATTAATAACACGTCGCCATATCGTTGAAATTGAATAACAAGAATTCGTTTTATATTATTCTGAGCAGTCTCTGTTAATGCTTTATCATACATAATATGTTTCCATTTTAATAAGATAAAATTGTTTTATGTAACATTAGTTTTTAGGTAAATGCATTATATTATAGTGCACCCATAAACCCCAGCGACTGATTAATTTATCACACTCTACTAGTGCAAGCATTATTACATTTAGCCATTGTTGCATGTAAATCTAAAAACAAATATATTGGTATTTATGGACAAGGACCATCTGATCACCAGGATTTTGCTGAGTGGCTTATGGATCAAGGAATCGATAATATGTCTTTAAAGCCCGATTCAGTCTTGAATACTTGTTTGTTTTTAGGTTCCTTAGAACGGGTAAAATAATTAAATGTATACTCATTATACAGATCCGGTCGCAATTGCACTTCTATGGGTGACCTTAATTCTTTTGTTCGGCGTAATTGGGCATTACTTGTCTGTTAAGTTGAATCAGCCCAAGGTCTTGGGTGAGTTGCTGATGGGTATTATTGTTGGCAATATAAGTTATTTTTTTGGTTTTCCTTTAGCGGTTTTATTGCGTGAAAGCAGTGCTGTATTTAGCATAATGCAGGATTTATTAGCTAATATACCACTATCTGACGCAGTACATTCGTCTATACATAATTCTGATAAAGCAAATCAATTACTGATTGTATTGAGTGGTCCTCATGCTAGTGATTTGATGAAAATTACTTATGTTTTAGATGTTTTTGCTCGTTATGGCGTAATTTTTCTTTTGTTTATGGTTGGCCTAGACAGCTCGTTGAGTGATTTAAAACATACCGCACACCCTGCATTATCTGTGGCTATTCTTGGTATGTTCGCACCTTTGGTTTTGGGATTAATGACAATATACCTTTTAATCCCAGATATACCATTAACCTCGACATTATTTGTAGCCTCCACGTTGTCCGCTACTAGCGTCGGGATAACTGCTAGTGTTTTGAAGGATATGAATCGGTTACAAACCCGAGAGTCAAACACTATTCTTGGCGCGGCTATGATCGATGATATTTTAGGCTTGATTTTATTGGCGGTTGTTAGTGGTTTAGCTATGAGTGGTTCTTTTGGATTCTTACAGGTTATTAGTTTATTCGTTTGGGCGATTATATTTTTTGTCGGTGTATTATTGGTATGCCCTTGGTTTGTTCGTTTAGTGGTTTCTGTATCACATTTGTTAGATCCATGTGAGGCTAAGTTGTTTTTAGCGTTTATACTCGCTATGTTGTTAGCATGGTTGGCAACCACTGTGCATTTGGCCGCAATTGTGGGTGCATTGTTGGCCGGCATTATTATTAATGATGGATTCTTTAGTAAGTGTGAGGCACGACACGCATTAACAATTAAACAATTAATTATGCCTTTTGAATCTATATTTTCTCCGTTATTTTTTATGTTAGTAGGGATTCATGTTAAGTTAGAGGCTTTTTTAAATTGGCATGTACTGATGATTGCACTCGGACTGACAATCGCCGCAATAGTTGGAAAATTAATCAGTGGACTCGGTGCCGATCGTCGGGATGATCGTTTAGTTATTGGAATAGGCATGTTGCCGCGGGGCGAAGTTGGTTTGATCTTTGCAGCCACCGGACAAGCTTTAGGAATTATTTCTGATTCATTGTTTGCAAGTGTTATATTGATGATTATAATCACGACGCTCATTACTCCAGCTTGGTTAAAATATAGATTTTCTGCGATTGCTGCTAATGGAAATTAATGACCACGTAATTTTGGCTCTTCTGCGCATCTGTAGAAATCAATAACGCTTTGTTTTTATGTTATTTTTTGCAATTAAAGCCATGTTTTATTTAGTTGTATAAA
>CANNIJ010000063.1 GCA_947505025.1 Legionellaceae bacterium
CCGGGTGAATCGCAGGTATATGATAATCGTCCAGGTAGTTATCAATAAATATTTTCCAGTTGTATGCTGCTGGTAATATTGCTGAATTATGATAACGATATGCTTCAAAAGAAAAATCAGTCAATAATGATTTTTTCTTAATCTCGATCGCTGGTGGTTGGTTCTTAAAGAGTAGATTCTCCCACGAATGTGTAACCGTTTTATCTAATTGGATACACGGCAGACCTGGAAAATTAGGTGCTTTACGTAAAGTGCCGGCTAAATCATATTGCCAGAAATGAAATGGGCAGGTAATTTTATTTATTTTGCCGGCATTCTCTAAGATTAAAGCCTGATGATGTCTGCAAATATTAGAGATTACTTCAACTCCGCTCGCATTGTGAATCAAAAATACATTGCCAGAATTTCTCTGACATACAAAATAGTTGCCGAGTTCAGGCACCATTTGCTTGCAACCCATATATATAGGGTGTTTTTTGAAGATATGTTCCTGTTCCAATTCAAAATATTGTTTATCAATGTAATGACTGGTTGATAAGATTCTCATTCTTCGTCTTCTGATTAATCCTTATTAGATTTAAACATGAGTTGTAGTTGATTACAATTTTAAGTGTATTGAAATGGTTAAATCACTTGAGAAAGCCACCCCCTTTGATAGAGCTACAAAATCACTTATACTCGATACAATCTAATTTCAATAATGATGTATACATGAAGCGTCATATTAAGTTGTGTGTGCTCTGTATAGCGGTATTAACTGCTTGTCAGCCAAAATTTCCTCATGTTCAGGGATATATAGAAGGCGAAAATCTATATATAGCGTCCTCTAATGCGGGTAATTTAATCCATCTTATGGTGCGCCGAGGGCAGTTCGTCAAGAAAGGGGATCTGATTTTTCAATTAGATCCTGATCCACAGAAAATTTCCGTACTTGAGGCGCAGGATAATTACTTTCAAGCTCAACGTACGTTACAAGATCTAATCTTACCCAGACGCAAGCCTGAAATTGCAGCGATTGAAGCTCAGATCGCACAAGCTCAGGCACAAATCAAGTTGGCAGATTTGCGTGTTACACGCAATCAAACCTTGTATGCCAAGCATGTTATGGACAAGGATACATTGGATGCTTCAGTTGAGCACCAGGCTGAGGTAGTGCAATTAAAAGCACAGTATACGGCTAATCTAGATTTGGCACAGCAAGGCGCGCGGTCTGAGCAGATTCGTGCGCAAAGTTTTATGATGCAGGCACAAAAAGAAAAGCTGCGCCAGGCTCGCTGGGAACTGGCACAAAAAACGCAACGAGCACCAGATGATGGTTTGATTTTCGATACATATTTTAAAGACGGTGAATATGTTCCAGCACAAAAACCTGTGGCATCCTTATTATCACCTAAACAGGTGCGAATTGATTTCTTTGTCTCAACTTTTCAGTTGTCGTTGTTGAAAATAGGGCAAAAAATTGGTTACACCCCAGATGGTTCTGATCAGATGAGATATGCCACAATAAACTACATATCACCGCAGGCAGAATACGTTCCACCGTTGATTTATAGTAGAGAAAATCAGGATAATTTGGTCTTTCGTATAAAAGCTAACCTGAAGCATGCGTTTGATGTTAAGCCGGGCCAGCCCGTGGTTGTATGGATATTGCCGGCCAACTCATCACAGCACCAGAGTATCTGGCAACGGTTTAGGTCTTGGTTTACCGTTGGGATGAAACATGAGCACTGATTGGGTGATCGATGTTCGAGGTTTAAGTAAATCTTTTGGTGATCATTTAGTCGTAGATCACGTTGATTTATCTGTCAAGCGCGGCGAAGTATTTGGTTTTTTAGGCCCTAATGGTAGTGGTAAAACAACCACTATTCGTATGTTATGTGGATTGCTCACGGTTGACTCTGGTAGTGGCAGCTGTTTGGGCTATGATATTTTGACTGATTCTACCAAGATCAAGCAACGCGTCGGTTATATGACTCAAAAATATAGCTTTTACACAGATCTGACAGTTGAGGAAAATTTAAGCTTCATTGCACGTATCTATGATGTGATTGGCCGTAAGGCACGCGTACAGCAGGTTTTGAAGGAGCAAGGCTTATACACCAGACGTAATCAATTAACCGGGCATTTGTCTGGTGGTTGGAAACAAAGAGTTGCTTTGGCGGCATGCTTGTTACATAAACCTGATTTGCTTTTACTCGATGAGCCAACTGCAGGCATAGATCCTATAGCACGGCGTGATTTTTGGGATTCAATTCACGCACTCAGCGAACAAGGTATCACCACGCTGATGTCAACTCATTATATGGATGAGGCTGAGCGTTGTACTCGATTGGCTTATCTGGCATACGGCAAACTTTTAGTGACAGGCACCGTTGATTATGTGATCAACAATACCAATTTGAAAACTTGGGAAATTTCTGGTGCTGTAACCACAGGACTACTCCAACAAATTAAACGTATAGATGGAGTAACGCAAGCAGCTTTATTTGGCAGGAAAATACATGTGTGTGCTTTGGAAGAACAACTAATTGAATCGGCTTTACATGCATTACAAGCCGAAGTAGCCATTAATTGGGTGCAGATTGAACCCACATTAGAAGATGCATTTATTCATATGGTCAAAGAATCACATGGAGAATTATCTTGATCGATTGGCTGACGAGATTACAAGAAAGATGCTCAGCATGTTCGCGTTTGGGTGCAGTTATGATGAAAGAATTCATTCAAATGCGCCGTGACCAAACAACATTAGGTATGATGATAGGGATACCTTTGATCCAACTGACTTTGTTTGGTTTTGCGATTAATTTGAACCCACATCACCTGCCAACTGCAATAGTCGGGAATGACAATAGTTCCCTGAGTCGGCGAATACTTTCTAGCATGGAAAATTCAACTTACTTTAAATTTGAGAGCCCTGCTGTAACTGAAAAGCAGGCCCACTTTTGGCTCAAAACAGGACAAGTACAATTTATTGTAAATTTTCCGCAGAACTTCTCGCGTGATTTGGTCAGGGGATTAAAACCAGAATTATTATTAGAAGCTGATGCAACCGATCCTGCGGCTACCAGTCGTGCAGTAAGCGTGTTCAATGATTTGTCATTTTCCGCCTTGCGAGAAGAACTGATTGGACCACTATCATCACTATTGGCGACATCCACCCCATATACGCCAATAGTACACTCTACATACAACCCATTGGCAATTACGCCGTATAATATCGTACCGGGATTGTTGGGAGTTGTCTTGACTATGACTCTGGTTATTATAACTGCGCTTGCGATTACTCGAGAGCATGAGTTAGGCACAATGGAGAATTTACTCGCCACACCCTTGAAGCCACTAGAAGTGATGGTAGGAAAGATATTGCCATATATTATTGTGGGTTATCTACAGATATTTCTGATTTTATTTGTGGCCAATTACTTTTTTCATGTTCCAATGCAGGGCAGCGTGATATTACTCTTGATTTTATGCCTGCCATTTATAGCCGCTAATTTGGCGATGGGCTTGACATTTTCCACACTTGCCAGCAATCAGCTACAGGCAGTACAAAGTGCAATGTTTTTTTTCTTGCCGTCAATCTTATTATCTGGCTTTATGTTTCCATTTCGTGGCATGCCAGATTGGGCTCAATATATAGGCAACGCGCTACCTTTGACGCATTTCCTGGTGATTGTGCGTGGTGTTTTATTAAAAGGCAATGGGTTGGCCGAGGTTTGGCGTGAAGTAATTCCAATATTATGTTTTATGGTAGTAGTGATGTTTATTGGTTTCAGACGATACCATAAAACTCTTGATTAGAAAAAAGAAGTGCATCTTGGTTTAAAACCTGTTATTATGCTGGCCATCTTATGTCTTTATTAATCTATTTTGAGATTAAGTGCTTATTACAGGAATATTATGACTAATAAATTAACTACACAGCCACCAGTGAGCTCTTTTGGTGAGTTGCATTTAAGCGAAGTGCTGCTAAAAGCCTTGCAAGGTTTGAATATCGAAGTGCCATCAGCGATTCAAGCACAAACGATTCCATGCTTGTTAGATGGGCGGGATGCGATTGCGATCGCACAAACTGGCTCAGGTAAAACAGCCGCATTTGCCTTGCCAATTTTACAACAGTTGAAATCTAATCTAAGTGGGCCACAAGCATTGATTTTGGCACCAACACGCGAGCTAGCCATTCAAGTAGCATCTCAATTTGAAATTTTAAGTGAGTACCAAAATGGCACACGTGTGGCGGTGCTGTGTGGAGGACAAGATTATCGTCCACAACTGAAAAAATTAAGTGAGCAACCACAGATTGTGGTTGGAACTCCTGGACGTGTATTAGATCATTTAGAGCGTGGCACCTTGCAGTTGAAAAACATTCAAACTTTTGTCTTAGATGAGGCCGATGAAATGTTACGTATGGGCTTTATTGAAGATGTAGAGCACGTATTGAGCAAGTTGCCAGAAAAACGGCAGATCGCCTTGTTTTCAGCAACCATGCCTTCACGTATTCGTCAAATTGCTACACGTTATTTAATTGATCCAGTTAATGTCGAAATTCGTCTGGAAACAGCAACAGTTAAAACAACTGAGCAACGTTTTCTGTCAGCATCTCAAGGACAGAAGCCGGATGCATTATTACGTGTTCTGTCAGTCGAAGATCACCAGGGCGTAATCGTATTTGTGCGCACTAAAACCAGCACCGAAGAAGTTGCTGAAGGCTTGATTCAGCAAGGCTATCGTGCTATGGCGATTCATGGTGATTTAACCCAATCTTTACGTGAGCGTATAATTGCCCAATTTCGCCAGGGAGCGATTGATATCTTAGTTGCTACTGATGTGGCCGCACGTGGATTAGACGTAGAAAGAATTACGCACGTAATTAACTATGACATGGCTCACGATTGTGAAACTTATGTGCATCGTATTGGTCGTACAGGCCGTGCGGGACGCAGTGGCACAACGATATTGTTTGTTACTCCACGCGAGGTCCGATCTTTAAGTATGATAGAACGTCATACACGTCAACGCATTGAGAAAATGATAGTGCCTAATGACTATCAGATTCAGGTGGTACGTGAACAACGTTTTATGGCAAAGATTACTGAGCGTTTAGAACATGTTAATTTACCAGCTTATCAGAGGATTATAGAGACATACTTGGCGGCAAATCCAGCCGTCTCGGCGGCGGCTGTTGCAACAGTTTTAGCTTTATTATTAAACCAGGATAAACCCTGGCAAACTAGTATAGCTCCAGCCAAAGTCTCACGACCAGCTAAAGAGGCTCACGTTAGATCATCTAACCATACAAGCTCAGGCTCACGTCATGCAGGTGCTACAGGCGGGCTGCGGTTGTCAGATCGCGCTTCATCCAGTGATACGCAACGCTCAGTTCGTTCTGACTATGTGCAAGAGTTGTTTAGAATTGAAGTTGGTCGTGTACATGGCGTTAAACCAGGTAATATTGTTGGCGCGATTGCTAATGAGGCTGGATTACAAAGCAAGTTTATCACTGGGCTGAAAATCCATGATGATCACTCTACTGTACGCTTGCCTAAAGATATGGATAAAAATGTATTACAAGATCTAAATAAAGCTTGGGTTTGTGGTCGTCAGTTAAACTTAACCTCTTTAGGCGTAGCTGCTGCACATGTTGCGTAAAGTATGCTTATGGTCTGTGGCATTTTTGTGCTTCTCGATGTCAAGTCATTCGGTTGTTTTGCGTCATGTAGTGGTGTTTGGCGACAGTTTGTCAGACACCGGCAACCTTTACGCTTATACCAAGCATAAAATTCCTAGTTCACCGCCATATGATCGAGGTCGGTTCAGTAATGGGCCGATTTGGATCGATGCGTTAGCGGCTGAATATTCTCTGTTGGATACACCATTGAATGTGTTAAATTATGCTTTTGGTGGCGCAGTTGTTTCGACGAGCATGGATGAATCGGGTTTATTTACCTTGCGTCAAGAAGTAGATACATACTTGCTGTCTCATGGAGATATTGCCAGCCCTGATGGTTTGTTTGTTATTTGGATGGGTGCGAATAATTATTTGTCATTAGCCGAAACGCTCGATACCAGCGCAGTCACTCATGGTATTGCCGGTAGCATTCAGCGCTTGATTGAGCACGGCGCAACCAACTTCGTAGTCATCAATTTACCGGATTTAGGACGCTCGCCAGCGGCCAAGTTTTTAGGGATTCAAGATAATCTTCATCAAGCCACAGAGCAGCATAATGCTGATTTGCAACAGGTTACTCTAGAATTACAAGCTAAATATCCCACCGCACATGTGATGTATTTTGACGCAAACACTCTGTTGAATGATGTATTTGAACATGCGGCAAAATATGGTTTTGTGAATACAGTTGAGGCTTGTGATGGCAGCGCCATTAGGGCTCAATTATCGGACAATATGATTGTTCTGACGGCAATTATGCCGGATAAAATCAGCAAATCATTAGCTTGTGAAGGATACTTGTTTTTCGATCCGATACACCCTACCACGCAAGCGCACCAATTGTTGGTCAAACATTTTAGCGCTTTTCTTGCGCGTGAAGGTGTCTTATTTGGACCAGAAATGAACCTGGCCGCCAAAAGCAACATTATGCCCTAAAAAGACTCAAGCATTCAACTCAATTGCCGACTTAGATAAAATAAGAACATTTTAATTGAGCTTGAGGAGAATATCATGGAGATACTGTTTCATGGCCAGCATACTCATAAAGATCTTGCTGCAGCTATAGAAGATGTATTGTACTTGCTACATGATCGTTGGAATGTTCAGTCATTTAATGATTTACATCTGTCATTAATTTTAACGGATGATGCTGGTTTTGAGGTGGAGTTGATGGATAGCAATACTCATCAAGACCTACGTGTACTGAATGTTTATCCAAAGACCCATAGCTATGTACAAAAGCGCAAGTTACCCAATTTGAGGTTGATTTAAGCTACAAAGTAGCAAGCATTTGGCAGCTTGTATGAGTGCAATGCGTGACCGCCGGCCAGATCACTCTGTTGGTCGCCAATATTTGCTACTATTGAGTAACCAAGTTTCTCAATGGCCGCACGTGTTGATGATTTAAAAGGAATATTCGACAGTTGTTTATCTCCATTAGATCGCAAATAAAGACCGTTCCAATGTACATAGCCAGCTTTAACTAGATTTGTTTCTGTAGCCACCCGAAAAGACTCAGGCCTACCAGTTATGAAGAAAATGGCTACATTATTTGCTAATGCTTGTTTGTACAAATCATGTATCGGCTGAACGGCATGAGCTTCTGCCGCCAGAACATCTTGAGCTATGATTGCATTTGAGGTTGCAAAGTCGCGGCGCACTATGCGATGGTAATTTGACAAACTAGTTTCATCAATATCTAAGACGATTGCAAGTCTTGTGGGTTGTGCTAGCTTAGCATTATCAGCTACTGACTGCATTAGATCATTAGTCGCTTGTTGTGTGATTGATTTTAAATCGTTAACATAGGCGCCGCTGGTATAATATTGTTTGATTTCGGATTTGTGACGATCTAGATTGGCTGGTTCAGCAAAGGATTTGGTGTTTATCCAAGCCACGCAGATGATGGCAAACAACCCGCTGATCATAATTTGCCTTTTTTGCATTTGTATGGGCCTAGTAAGTCGTATGTTGGACTGAATATTGATGGATCTAGGCTTAAATGTCAATGTTTTTTGTGCTTATTCTACCGCAAGAAATAAATCAAGACTGAATTAGTACTAGATTATTTTATACAGGAGTGTTATGCTACGTATCAGTAAGTTGGCCGATTATGGGACAGTTGTTATGGTTTATTTAGCCAAACAATCACCAGCACTGTGTAATGCACGTGAAATAGCTGTGCACACGCATTTGAAGTTGCCAACTGTGAGTAAAATATTAAAAAGTTTGTTGGCGGCCGGATTACTAAGTTCAGTGCGTGGTAGTGCTGGTGGCTATAGATTACAACGTCCGGCTAACGCAATATCTGTGATGGATATTTTACATGCGGTAGATATCTCTCGTGGCCTGACAGAGTGTAGTTTGCAGCCAAATGCATGTGTGTTGCACGGAGTGTGTCACGTACAAGATAACTGGCGTGTGATCAGCCAAGTAATGAATGCTGCACTAGCACGAGTGAGTCTGGAAATGTTAGCTGGACCAACCATATCAAACCTTAGCTGGGGCATGCCTTTTGCAGGATTAGAATAGGAGTAGGTACTTGAGTAATACACAAAACCCATTGGATGCGTTGCTTGAACAAGAATACCTGCATGGATTTGTCACAGATATTGAAACGCTGACATTTGATCCTGGTTTGGATGAAGATGTGATCCGACGTTTGTCCGCAATCAAAGGCGAACCTGAGTTTATGTTGGAGTGGCGGTTACAAGCCTTTGCATATTGGCAAACTTTGAGCATACCTAAGTGGTCCAGTTTAAAGATCCCCGCAATTGATTTTCAAAAGATGTCGTATTATTCTGCGCCCAAAAAGGCTGGAGAAGGTCCCGCGAGTCTTGCGGATGTCGATCCAGAATTACTACGTACATATGAAAAACTAGGCATACCGTTACGCGAGCAAGAGATGTTAGCGGGGGTTGCTGTGGATGCAGTTTTTGATAGCGTGAGTGTTGCTACGACATTTAAGGCAAAACTATTTGAAAAAGGGATTATTTTTTGCTCATTCTCGGAGGCCGTGCGTGAGTACCCGGAGATAATTCGTAAGTATTTAGGCAGCGTCGTAAGCTATCGTGATAATTTTTACGCAGCCTTAAATTCAGCAGTATTTAGCGATGGATCTTTTGTATACATTCCACCAGGCGTGCGTTGTCCGATGGAACTTTCTACTTATTTTAGGATCAATGCCGCTTCAACTGGTCAATTTGAACGTACATTAATTATTGCAGATACCTCTAGCTACGTGTCTTATTTGGAAGGGTGTACTGCTCCGCAAAGGGATGAAAATCAGTTACATGCTGCGGTTGTAGAATTAGTTGCCATGGATGACGCTCAAATAAAATACTCAACCGTGCAAAACTGGTATCCTGGTGATAGCGAAGGTAACGGTGGCATTTATAATTTTGTAACCAAACGTGGCGCTTGCCGGGGTAAAAGATCTAAAATTGCCTGGACACAAATTGAAACAGGATCGGCAATTACTTGGAAATATCCCAGTGTCATATTACAAGGTGACGACTCTGTCGGTGAATTCTACTCCGTAGCTCTGACTAATCATCATCAGCAAGCTGATACCGGAACTAAAATGATTCATTTAGGCAAAACACACGATCAACGATTATTGCCAAAGGGATCAGTGCAGGTAAGTCAAGAAATGCTTATCGAGGCCTGGTACGTATTGGACCAAACGCAGTTAATGCGCGTAATTACACGCAGTGTGACTCGCTTTTGATGGGCAGTGAATGCTCAGCTATGACTTTTCCGTGTATTGAGGTTAAG
>CANNIJ010000064.1 GCA_947505025.1 Legionellaceae bacterium
ACGCTCATTAATAAACTCAAGACGACAAAAGCCGCGCGGTTATTGCTAGCCATTTTTCTCGTTAGTGTTAATTCATCAGAACTTTGTAGTCAGTGGGTAGTGCTCGAATACCGGTATCTGGCATGACTGGCGCAAAAGGTTCCTGTTTCCGATTGATGTGCGCCAGAATCTTGTTAATCACCTGACGGTCTTCGATGCACACAATAATTCTCATAGAGCCCAGTCGAGTAACCGCAAAAGTGTGATTTTTATGATTGCAGATAATTAAATAGAAGCAATTACTGTTCTCCAGTTTTGGCCCCGATCATTGCTGGCAATAGCTGCCCTAACTTGCAAATTAGGATCTAATCCTTCTCGTGACCAACGCATGTGTTGCTGCCCTTTACTCTGCCGATTTGTCAGAGCAGAGGGGTATCAATTCATCTAAACGATAAAGTGCACGCTCAGCGTTACCACGCCAAAGATACCATTTTATTCGAGTTAATTTATTTTTTATATGCCCACCATCGACATGAATGACCAGTTCATCGGCTAAATCCGCAACTAATATCTCTCGCTCTACTTGATGTAATTTAGACAATGATTCACCCACCTATTCTGGTGTGGTATAGTTTTTGGGGCACATTATAGTCTCTGTTCAGGTTAAAACTCTCGGTCCGCATTCATAACCTTTGCCCACGCCGCTACAAAGTCATTTACAAACTTGGTTTTGTTATCATCCTGGGCATACAACTCGGCATAGGCGCGTAAAATCGAATTACTGCCGAAAACAAGATCTATACGCGTTGCTGTCCATTTGAGATCGCCTGTTTTGCGATCACGAATTTCATACAGGTTATTGCCGGCGGGCTTCCAAAGATTAGCCATGTCAGTTAGATTAACAAAAAAGTCATTGGTCAACACACCTGCGTTCTGGGTAAAAACTCCGTGTTGAGTATCAGCATAATTCGTGCCTAGTACACGCATACCCCCAACGAGCACCGTCATTTCAGCGGCATTTAGCCGGCTGAGTTGCGTGTGATCGAGCATGAGTTCTTCAGCACTGACTTGGTATTCCTGTTTAAGCCAATTACGATACCCATCATGAACTGGTTCTAGTACAGCAAAAGAGTCACGATCAGTCATTGCGTCAGTTGCATCCCCACGACCTTTTACAAAAGGCACGGTAATCTCAAAACCCGCTTTTTTAGCCGCTTGCTCTATACCGACATTACCAGCAAGCACAATCACATCCGCCACACTTGCGGTTGTCTCAGCTGCGATGGTGGTTAAAACTCCAAGAACTTTAGCCAGACGTTTAGGTTCATTACCCGGCCAGTCCTTTTGTGGTAAAAGTCTTATCCGTGCGCCGTTCGTACCACCGCGTCTATCTGAACCACGAAATGTACGCGCACTGTCCCAGGCGGTAGCAACCATTTCACTGATACTTAAGTTACTGGCGACTATCTTTGCTTTTACAGCGTCAATATCATATTCCATGTTTCCAGCAGGGACTGGATCTTGCCAAATCAAATCCTCCTCGGGCACATCAGGACCCAAGTAACGCGCCTTTGGTCCCATGTCTCGATGAGTCAGTTTAAACCATGCGCGCGTGAAAACCTCTGCAAAGTAATCAGGATTTTTATAAAAATGCTCAGAAATTTCACGATAAACAGGGTCCACCTTCATGGCCATGTCCGCATCTGTCATAATCGGACTATAACTAATAGTCGGATCTTCTACATCAACCGGTTTATCAGCTTCCTTAATATTGATAGGCTGCCATTGACAGGCACCGGCAGGACTTTTCTTCTGCTCCCAATCATAATTTAAAAGCATATAAAAATAGCCATTATCCCACCTGGTTGGATGCGTGGTCCATGCACCTTCGATGCCACTTGAAACTGTATCACGACCAATGCCAGTAGTGGTTTTGTTGATCCAACCAAGGCCTTGATCTGCAATATCGGCGGCTTCAGGACTAGGCCCTAAACACTTCACATCACCATTGCCGTGGCATTTACCAACCGTATGACCACCCGCGGTTAGAGCAACGGTCTCTTCATCATTCATCGCCATACGTGCGAAGGTCACGCGAATATCCTGAGCTGTACGTTGCGGATCTGGCTGACCATTAACACCCTCAGGGTTGACATAGATAAGTCCCATTTGTACTGCTGCAAGTGGATTTTCTAACGATTCACGATTCTTATCCTCATAACGCTCAGCACCCAACCATGTCTTTTCAGAGCCCCAGTAAATATCTTTGTCAGAATGCCAGATGTCCTCACGACCAAAACCAAATCCAAATGTTTTAAGCCCCATAGACTCAAAGGCCATGGTCCCCATTAGAGCAATCAAGTCAGCCCAGCTAAGCTTGTTGCCATACTTTTTCTTGATAGGCCATAACAACCGACGCGCCTTATCTAAGTTTACATTGTCAGGCCAGGAGTTCAGAGGAGCAAAACGTTGGCTTCCTGTACCAGCACCACCACGACCATCAGCCACACGATATGTGCCAGCAGCATGCCAAGACATACGAATCATTAAACCACCATAATGGCCCCAATCAGCCGGCCACCATGGTTGACTGTCAGTCATAAAAGCAAGCAAATCTTGCTTCAGCGCATTAACGTCTAGTTTCTTGAATTCTTCACGATAATTGAAATCATGGTCCATAGGATTAGTCTTTGTATCATGCTGATGCAAAATATCCAGGTTCAAAGCCTTAGGCCACCAGTGCATGTTAGATTCACCAGCAGACGTCAGACTACCTTGCATCACCGGACATCTAGCCGCTGTTTTTCTAGATTTATCATCCATAAAAATCCCTTATCATCAAATATAAGCCGCACCGAGTTTAGAAACTCTAATACCAGCATGATCTAAACAGGGTTATAAGTAAAGCAATGTCCCAGCCCTGAACCAACGTTTGTTTAGCATATTAATATTATATGAATATGATATACTTCAAGCCTTGATTTTTGTTACAAGGACACCAAAATGCATGTTCCGGCCACCTATGATTCAACCAACATCAAGGTTCTAAAGGGTCTTGACGCTGTGCGTAAGCGTCCGGGCATGTACATTGGTGATACTGATGATGGTACAGGCCTGCACCATATGGTGTTTGAGGTTGTGGATAATGCTATTGATGAAGCGTTAGCAGGTTACTGTCATGAGATTCACGTTATTATTCATGCAGATGAATCAATCACAGTCAGGGATGATGGGCGTGGGATCCCGGTGGATATTCACGCTGAAGAAGGTCGCTCAGCAGCCGAAGTCATCATGACAATTTTACATGCTGGTGGTAAATTTGATGATAACTCATATAAAATTTCTGGCGGATTGCATGGCGTGGGTGTGTCGGTAGTTAACGCCTTATCTGAAGAACTCAAATTAATTATTTGTCGTAATGGACATGTGTATGAACAATTGTATCGTCATGGCGTGCCGGATGCAGCATTGGCTCAAACTGGCGATACGGATACTACCGGGACTCAAGTTTGGTTTAAACCCAGCCCGGAAACCTTCAGTCATATTGAATTTCACTATGACATCTTAGCGCGCCGTTTACGTGAATTATCTTTCCTAAACTCCGGGGTTTGCATTCATTTATTTGATGAACGCTCCGCAAAATCTGATACTTTTTGTTATGAAGGTGGGATTAAAGCTTTTGTTGAGCATTTAAATCGGCATAAAACACCGATTTCACCAGTTCTATTTTCGATGAAAGCGGAAAAAGATAATGTTGGCGTTGAATTGTCCATGCAATGGAATGATTCTTATCAGGAAAATTTATATTGTTTTACTAACAATATTCCACAACGAGATGGTGGTACTCATTTGGCTGGATTTCGTTCAGCTCTAACTCGTACTTTGAATCAGTATATTGAAAAAGAAGGTTTTACTAAAAAGTCTAAAATAGCCACAACTGGCGATGATGCGCGTGAAGGGTTAACTGCAGTCTTATCGGTTAAAGTTCCTGATCCTAAATTTTCCTCTCAAACCAAAGAAAAGCTCGTATCCTCTGAGGTCAAAGCTGTAGTTGAGTCACTGGTTGCGGATAAATTAAATGATTTTTTAATGGAAAATCCGGCTGTAGCCAAGGCTATTGTTGGAAAAATGCTGGAGGCGGCACGTGCGCGTGAAGCCGCTCGACGTGCGCGTGATCTAACGCGACGTAAAGGCGCGTTAGATATTGCTGGTCTACCAGGTAAACTAGCTGATTGCCAGGAAAAAGATCCGGCATTATCTGAGTTATATATCGTCGAAGGGGATTCTGCGGGTGGATCGGCAAAACAAGGACGGGATCGTAAATGCCAAGCAATTTTGCCGTTAAAAGGCAAGATCTTAAATGTTGAAAAAGCTCGTTATGACAAAATGTTGGTTTCTCAAGAAGTAGCAACTTTAATCACGGCTCTGGGTTGTGGCATCGGCCCGGATGAATATGATCCTGATAAAACACGGTATCATCGTATTATCATCATGACCGATGCTGACGTGGATGGCTCACATATACGTACCTTATTATTAACATTTTTTTATCGGCAAACGCCAGAGTTGAT
Source organism: Legionellaceae bacterium (assembly GCA_947505025.1). GTDB lineage: Bacteria > Pseudomonadota > Gammaproteobacteria > Legionellales > Legionellaceae > CANNIJ01. The sequence goes on from CANNIJ010000064.1 coordinate 4,551, forward strand.
TCATCGCGGTTATATTTATATTGCACAGCCACCGCTATACAAGGTTAAACAAGGCAAACAAGAGCATTATGTTAAGGATGATGAGGCGTTACATGAGTATTTAACGCATAGTGCGCTCGAAGGCGCTGCCTTTTATCCAGCTAAGGATGCGCCTGCGATTACTGCTCTGGCCTTAGAAGATCTAGTAAGCAAATTTAGGCGTTTGGAAAAAATTATCAAACGTTATACTCGGCGTTATCCGGGTGCTATTTTAAAAGGTATAGCGCAGTTACCGATTTTAAACGCAGATGACTTTATCAACTTTGATCGTATGACAGCTTGGACGGCACAACTGCAGAAAATCTTGGATACTGGGATCAGTTTGACACAACAATGGTCGACTAATTTAGTCCAGCAAGAAGAATCCGGACATTGGTTGCCGCAAGTAGTTATTGGGCAGCATGGTACAGAACAAAACTTTATGTTGCCGTTTGATTTTTATGCGACCAAAGATTACAAGGATATGTCCAGTATTAGCGCTCAATTAACGCAAATGGTGGATGAAGGCGCACGGGTTCAACGTGGTGAAAAAACGCATATCGTAATTGACTTCGAACAAGCATTAGCCTGGTTGATGGAGGAAGCGAAGCGCGGTCAAACAATCCAGCGTTACAAAGGTTTGGGGGAGATGAACCCATCTCAGTTGTGGGAGACCACGATGGATCCTGAGGTTCGACGGATGTTACAAGTTACAGTAGAAGACGCGGTTGCGGCAGATGAGATCTTTACAACACTAATGGGTGATCATGTAGAGCCGCGCCGAGAGTTTATTGAAACCAATGCATTGAATGCTGGAAACATAGATATTTAAGGGTAATAACAAGCTGTGGATCACTTTAATTCAGAATTAGGCAAGCTGTCATCTTATGACCGCTGTTATAATCCAGATCGACTGATTTCAATTCAGCGTAGTGGACAACGTAGTACTTTGGGATTATCAGCCAATGATTCGCCGCCATTTTTTGGTGCAGATGTCTGGACTCATTATGAGGTTTCATGGCTGAATCCTCGTGGCAAGCCAATGGTAGCAGTTGCTGTGATTATTTATGATTGCAGTACACCATCTATTGTTGAATCCAAATCTTTAAAGCTGTATTTTAATGGGCTAAATAACACCAGCTTTGAGTCTATGGGTGCATTAGAGCAAATCATCAAGCAAGATTTAAGCAGGTGCATTGCCGGTGATGTCTCTGTTGTACTAACAGGCTTGGGACAAACCCCATGTGCAATACAATCTAATTTTATTGGTGAGAGTCTTGATGGATTAGATATTGCATGTTCGGTATATACCGTTGAGTCAGAGTTTTTGTCTACAACTGAAGAGTATGCTCAGGAAGTACTATATTCTGATTTATTGCGGAGTAATTGTCTGGTTACTGGTCAGCCAGATTGGGGTAGTGTTAGTGTTGCTTATCATGGCAGAAAAATTAATCACGAAGGTTTATTAAAATACTTGGTATCGTTTCGTAACCACCAAGAATTTCATGAGCATTGCATTGAAAGAATTTTTATGGACATTAGTAATCGCTGTAGCCCAACGTGGTTAACTGTAACCGGCAGATATACCCGTCGTGGAGGTCTGGATATCAACCCAACTCGTTCTTCTAGTCCGATTCAGTTGCAAAAAAATATTGATTTACGTTTGATCCGTCAATAAATTCTTATCCAAGAATAAAATGCTGCATCCATGCAGCAGTGCAGTTCCATTGCCATGCATCCTGCATTTGACATCCTGTCAAACATCCATGTTCTCCCTGGGGTATACAATAGCGTATTTTGAAGGTGTACGTCACTGATGCATGTGAGGCATAGAGCATAAGATATGTCTCATAAATCCTGACGCTTTTTCTGTGTCTATTCTTTACTCAGTGCTCTTTTTATGTCACTAGGCACAGAAACATCACTTTACTATGGTTTCACTAGGTTATCGTGGTTTCGCTTGCTAATTATGCCTGAAAGATAGACAGACAGTCTGTTCGGTGCTATAAATTATATTATAAATACCATGGTTAGATTACGGAGAATCAAAATGAATACGTTGACTAAACTGATATTAATAAGCTGCGTTGGAATATTAACCGCAAATACCCTGTACGCCGAACAGCCAATACCCAACTGCCAAAGCATGGCTGAATGTCTGCATGCATGCCACCATACATCCGTAGAAACCATCATGTCCGAACAAAACCGTGATTGCGGTACTGACCGCCTGGTTACGCCAGAAATGCTAAACGATACATACCACGCATGCACAGGCCAGTGTAGTTGAAGCAATTCAACTAATGCGATAGCCGTGTAGCACCGTGGCACTATAATATCATATTGATGATTCCACTGTAAAAGTGCTGAGCATTGTTTGTAGTTCATATCGATCACTGTCGTCCTGTAATAGTTCTATTTTTTCAGGATCTCTACCGAACCAACGTCCTACAAGCTTTTCTAGTTCTGGACGTTCAACAAACCAATAAACACTTAATGCTGCCAAACCAACCGCAATGCTGACAAGCAAGATCGGCCAAAATGACGCCGATATTGATGCACAAAAAAGTCCTAATAATGCTAATGCTAACGACTGCCCGGTGAAGAACCCTCCACTGAAAAATACTAAACCAATAATACATGCAACAATATATTTAAGTATCTGTAATGCAGGATCAATGGCAGTTTTTTTGTATATTTCGCGATCTTGCTTTAAAGCAATTTCACATTGAAACAATGCTTGAATAGTTTTGTGATATGCATCTAAATCATATTTTTTGATCACTTGCAGATGTTGTTTGATTTGTTTGATCCAGTAAATTTCATCTGCGATTACTGCGAGCAGGTGTTTTGATTCAATCACGCTTATTTGTAGATTATCTGAAACGGTAACTAAATCAAAGCCATGGAAAACTGCTATTGATAAGATTGAGCATAATAATCCAGCTAGTACTATGCCCCATATAGGAATACTCGTAAATAAAGCCAGAAAGGCTGTAATCCCATCAAATCCAGCACTTAAAGCATACAAAGATCCGGCTACAGTCAAAAAGTAAAAGAGGATTTTTTTCCACCATGGAGTGTTCTTTGGTTTTTCTACAGCACTGCTACTTTCAATTAAGTTATAGAATAGATCTTGTAATAGGGCCACATGCATACTGGCCTCTAACCAACGATTTTGTATACGACTGGTTGATCTGAGCATTGCTTGTAGATGATCTATATCAGTCGGTTCAACTAAATGCTGGAGTACGTAACACTGTTCTGCAGTGAGCGTACTGAGGAATTTTGTTGTTTCTAGGCATTGAAATGGCATGTGAGTCGGTACATTAAACAATGATCGTGTAGTCTACATGTCTTTTGTTAAGTCAATATTAAGTGATAGTCATTTCATGAATATCACATTTAAATAATTAATTATGCGTAACTCCCCACGTCATCCATCGCTGTGCTTGGTATGACTTAGGGAGTTAATCCTTTACAAGACTCGGCAGTACGTCAATCTTGGCCCCAACACTTATCAAGTCATTTGCAAAATTCGGATAGCTTTTATCTATACATTCAGTACCAGTTATGCGTGTTTCACCATTGGCCGCCAAAGCAGCAATGCTCAGTGCCATTGCAATACGATGATCTTGGTGGGCCTGGACTGTGGTGCCAGTTAAAGTTGTGGGATGGATGGTTAAACCATCTGCATGTTCAGTGATGTTCGCCCCCATCTTGTTTAATTCCCCGGCGATGGTTGCCAAGCGATCGCTTTCCTTGGTGCGTGTAGCTGCAGCTCCTGAGATTATGCTTGGACTCGTGGCAAAACAGGCTAATACAGCTAAGACTGGCACAGCATCATTGAATGCATTAATGTTGAGTGTGATTCCAGTTAAAGCGGGTGAGGGTTGTACCTGAATGGTTTGTTGTGCATGATCAATCTCAATTTTGGCGCCCATGCGCTGTAATATGAATATTAACTCTTTGTCGCCCTGGACATCCTGGAGATCAACCCCATGCAGAGTAAGTTCAGAGTTTGTGATCAATGCGCCAATAATTGGAAAGGCACATGAACTTAAATCTCCCGGGACTGTATATTTAAAACCAGCATATCTGGCGTTGCCAGTAATCTGATATTCAGCATAATCTTTGCGTGTATAGATGATACCTAAACGGTCAAACCAATTTAGGGTAACATCAATCCAAGTGGTTTCACCGTGGTTGGTTACATACAGATTGGTTGGTCTGGGTGCAAAAGCTGCTGCGATTAATAATCCAGAAATTGGTTGTGAGACAGCGCCATCGATGGTGGCTGTATTGTGTTTCCAGGGACCCTGGATCAAGATCGGAGCTGTGCCGGTGTTATGCATGGAAACCGCCCAAACGCCCAACTGATTTAATCCGTCCAATAATGGCTGCATTGGTCGATGCTTGCGAATAGATCTATCGCCGGTTATTACAGTATAACCAGCAGTTAAACTCGCAACGGCGGCAATAAAACGCAAAACTTGCCCGGAGTTGCCTGCATCAACTACATCTTGTAGCGCTTGTGGCGTTCCATTTGTCCCTAAGATCTCAATTTGATCGGCATTGACAGTGATCACTGCACCCATGGATCGGCATGCATGAATCATGGCCTTAATGTCTGGCGAGGGTAATGAATTACGAATTATACTACGGCCATCAGCCAAACTTGCAAACAAGATTGCACGCTGA
>CANNIJ010000065.1 GCA_947505025.1 Legionellaceae bacterium
GCCAAAAGTTGGTGCGATGTTTTTAACTGTACGAATAAAATCTTCTGGAATCGGTGCATCTATTTCAATATCAAACACATCTATATCAGCAAAGCGCTTGAATAATATAGCCTTACCTTCCATAACGGGCTTACTCGCCAAAGCACCAACATCTCCCAGCCCTAACACTGCCGTTCCATTGGAGATCACCGCCACCAAATTACCTTTAGCGGTATATCGATAGACATCATCAGCGCATGCTGCAATGGCTCGAACAGGCTCAGCGACCCCTGGACTATATGCCAAAGCCAAATCATCAGGAGATTCGGTTGGTTTGGTTAAATAAATCCCCAATTTACCGGGCACAGGAAACTCATGATAATCCAGCGCACGTTGCTTTAATTGCGCATCACGGTCGGTCATAGATATGTTTGACTCTAATCCGGAATGCGTTCTTTTTTTGTCTAATATAGTATCGTTCACTGTCGCTGATTCCTTGTTAAAAATAGGCCAATGGATAACGGCACTAAGCACGGCCAAAGTATTGAAATCTTTGATTCATACAAAGTATTCACAGGCCATTATCAATGACCTGTATATTAAATGGTGAAATTTTGAATATTAAAATACGCAACGTCTGGCCGCAGGAACCTGTGGCTTTATACGCTAGCGTTGGGTTGATCTTGTGTTGTTTGACGTGCTTTGTATCGGTCACGGAACTTCTGCACTCGCCCGCCAGTATCAATTAGTTTTTGTTTGCCGGTGTAAAAAGGATGGCATTGTGCACACACCTCAATAGTTAAGTCACGGCATAGTGTAGAACCGGTGCTAAATACATGCCCACAACTGCAAGTAACATTGATTGCTGCATAGGCTGGATGAATTTCAGGTTTCATAGTACGGCTCTCTAGAATGGTTATGTAACAACGATCTTCTTAAAATAAGCCAAGACAATATCAGAAAGACGAGCGAGCGTCAAACATTCAGCGTCATCCAGATCGGAGCATGGTCACTAGGACGTTCCCAGCAGCGTGGCTCCAGATCAATATCACTGGCTATTACCTGGTTATGCAGCGCATTGCTGATCAGTATGTGATCAATGCGCGCCCCTTGATTACGTTTAAAGCTTGCGGCACGGTAATCCCACCAGCTGTATCGTTGCAATTCAGGATTTAATAATCTAAACCCATCAGCCAAGCCAATCGATAAAAGTTCAGCAAATGCATTACGTTCACACTGGCTAATTAAAATACCACCCTGCATTGCAGTTGATGAGTATACATCGAAGTCTAGTGGTGCAATATTAAAATCACCCATAACTACTACCTTAGTGTAACTAGATAACTGCTCTTTAATATAGTTAGTGACGTGTTTCAACCAATCTAATTTATAAATATACTTGTCTGATCCAACCTCAGATCCATTCGGCACATATAGATTGATAACACGTATCCCGTGAATTGTAACTGCGAGAATTCTACGTTGTGGATCGATAAAACCCGGCAGATCAGTTGCAATGTCTGAGATGGCAGCACGACTGATAATCGCCACCCCGTTATATGTTTTTTGACCAGAAAAAACAACATTTAGCCCCAGATCCTTGAAAGTTTTCTCGGGGAAATCTGGGTCGTTGAGTTTTGTTTCTTGTAATGCCAGCAGATCAATTTCAGAAGTACTCATCCATTGCAAAACATGCGGCAAACGAACTTTAAGTGAATTAACATTCCAACTGGCAATTTTTAACAATTTTTTATTTCGCCTGGTTTGCCGTGATCATCGGCGTTGCTGCAAACAGCTACTTGTAGCGAGAGTTTAGCTATTCTCTCACCCATATGTTTAGCTAAAGTAGTTTCGTGCTGATTTAATGCTGTACCATGCGCGGGTCCATTTACATGTGTTGGGCCATATGGAGTGCCGCCGGTTTGAGTAAGGCTGAGTTCTGGATAAGCATACGGTAAACCCATGATGATCATTCCATGATGTAGTAAAGGGATCATCATGCTGGTTAAAGTGGTTTCTTGACCACCATGTATGCTGGCAGAAGATGTAAACACACATGCTGGCTTATCTACCAGTGCGCCGGTTAACCATAGAGCGCTAGTTGAATCTAAAAAATATTTTAGTGGAGCTGCCATATTACCAAAACGGGTAGGGCTACCCAATGCCAATCCAGAGCAATCACGTAAATCATCGATTGTTACAAACGGCGCGCCAGTATCTGGAAATTTTTTATCGATAGCCTCGCATGTAGCTGAGACTTCAGGGACAGTACGTAAGCGTGCCTCAATGCCAGAAATACGTTCAATTCCATGTGCTATAGATTGAGCTAAAGCGGCTACAGATCCTTCGCGGGAGTAATATAAAACTAAAACGTAAGGTGACATTATTATATTCCATATAGGTTAAGTCAGCCGATAAGCCGGGTTCTGTCGTGAACAATCATTCATCTGGGACAAACGTCACCGTTTGCCTCAAGCAACCTACCCAAATCCCGCACGGGCCGTGCGTTATGACAGCAGTCAAACGGATTTCTATTTGGTCTTGCTCCAAGCGGGGTTTTCCCTGCCACGTTTGTTACCAAACGTGCGGTGCGCTCTTACCGCACCATTTCACCCTTACCAGGTAAAACTAAATTACTTGGCGGTTTATTTTCTGTGGCACTTTCCGTAGACTCACGCCTCCCAGGAGTTACCTGGCACTTCGCCCTGCGGAGCCCGGACTTTCCTCTCTGAGTAAAGAGATATCTTTACTCAGAGCGATTGTCTAGCCAACTTAACCTTGATCATAATATCATTAGTATTAATTTGCGTAAAGATTTTTACGAACGTGTACCAATGAACTCATCATCAAAGTAACGTTTTAGTTTTGTACGTAATGTTCCACGACTTACGCCCAAGACTCGTGCTGCCTTAGACTGATTATAACGTGTCAGTTCCATAACAGTACGAAAAAGAGGCGCTTCAATATCTTCAATGATTAGTTGGTACAAATTTAACGCCACGCTTTTGTTACCTACTGCACCTAAATGCAATTTCACTGCCTGTGAAACATGTCCTGAGAGCGTAGCTGTTTGTTGTTGAATATCTTGTAAAGTCATACTCATGTGATTTCTCCAAATCTTTTAACATTATTTATATAACACGGGTTCAACAGCAAAGAGCCGTATGGTTCGAGCACCTTGAGGCATATAGTATCATATAATTCAAAGAGTGTGAACATTGTTTTATAGATATTCATTATCTATTCTACAGTGAAGCTTTCTCCACAACCACATTGACCGGTTTGATTAGGGTTTTCAAAGACAAATTTATGATTAATCCCTTGCTTCACATAATCAATTTTTAATCCAGCAATATACTGATAACTTTCTGGATCAATACATAGGAATGCTGTTTTGCTTAATTCTATGCGATGATCTTGAACTTGCGCAAAATTTACATAATCAATCACATATGCCAGTCCACTGCAGCCAGTTTTTTTTATTGATAGTTTAATTCCACAATGTTCCGGTTGTTGAGCTAGAGATGTGAGCATACGTGTGACAGCAGCTGGTGATAAGCTGATGTCTGGTTCCGGGTTCATTGTTTGATTTGTGCTCATTAAAGGCTTCCAAAGGGATGATTTAGGTATTATTTTATACACTTTAATTTGTTTCGTCAAAGGATTAAAAAAAAGCTGTATCTTCATCGACGAGCCGGATACACTTCCATGCTTGCAGCGCCAATTTTAGTCCGGTGGGGTGTATGCAAAAAATGTAAAAACGTACAGGATGGATAAAGTTTCATGAACATATGCAAGTTAGCATTAATTTTGGTTGTATTTTCCGGGCTTACAGGGTGTAAGCATAGTTGGTGGAAGGCCGAGGATGAGCAGCATCCTTTTCAGGGTATTCCAGCCAAGCAACTATATACTGAAGCCCGAGCACAATTAGCCAAAAAAGAGTACAGCAGCGCCATTAAAAGGCTTGAGGCTTTAGACACACTGTATCCATTTAATGATTATGCCGAGCCGGCTGAATTAGATTTGATTTATGCTTATTATAAAAAAGAAGATTATGCATTAGCTGCAGCAACGGCTGATCGTTGTATACATTTGTATCCGCGGGCTAAAAATATTGATTATGCATATTATATGAAAGGATTGGCACATTTTCAGCAGCCGCGTGGTGCATTAGCCAATATGTTTCCTATGGATGATTCTTGGAGGGATCCAGGTACGCAGTCGCAGGCTTACTCAGATTTCGCTACATTTATTCAAAAATTTCCAGAAAGTAAGTATCGCGCTAATGCAGCACAACGTATGATTTACCTGCGAAATATGTTTGCGCAGCATGAGTTAGATGTTGCTTCATATTATTTTGAACGCAAAATGTATGTTGCTGCCGTAGAGCGCGCAGGTTTTTTGATCAAAACGTACCCTCAGGCACCGAGTACTGAAGCTGCTTTGTCCATTATTTATTGGGGTAATTTAGCTTTGGGTTTTGTTTCTACCGCGCAGGATGCGTTAACGGTTTATCTTGCCACTTATCATCATAATCCAAAGGAGAATGTGGCTGTTCAGGAGGTATAATCGTGCATGTGATTGTCATTGGTGCTGGATTATCAGGCACTTTAACCGCGTTAAAACTAGTTGAAGATCCAGCAACCACAGTAACTTTACTGGAGATTGGTTCTGAGATTTTGCCAGAAACAAGCTCTAGCATTAATGAGTGCTATAGGTTACACATGGGTTTGCATTATGCTAAAGATCTATATACTGCCACTAATTGTTTACATCGTTCAATTGAGTTTGCGCGAGCATTCCCAGCGTTTGTTGCCGGGCATGATACACCTAACGCACCTTGGCGTCGTGGTCGACATTATGTGATGTCTAACTCGTTAGTTAGCGTTCAGCATGTTCGAAAAATTGCCATAGAACTTTCGACATTATATAGAAAATTGGTGGCCGAAGATGAAGCTAACAAAGTATTTGGTGATCCAGATAGTTTTATTCGTTATCTAACACCAGACGAATACTCGCATCTAGCAACCAGCATACCATTTCATCATCAGGACGCCAGAGTTGAGTCTATATCGGTGGCGTGTGCAATTGAAACGGGTGAATCACAAGTAGACATGCCAGGATTAAAAGCTGATTTGAAATTAAAAATAGCCCAGCATGATCGAATAGACTTTTGTCCTTTTAACGAGGTTCTGGCGATAGAGCAGGATAAAGACACGCTAGAATATATGGTTAGAGCGCGTGGTCCTGGAGCAGCTCTAATAAATTATGCAGGAATTTCAGTAGTTAATTGTGCGTGGCAAAATATTGAAAAACTTAATCAAACGTTGGGTATTGAGACAGAAGATCAGCATCGTGTGAATCGATTAAAGGCGAGTATTTTGGTTGATTTGCCGGTTGAATTGCGCACGATGAATAGTAGTATTTTTTCTTTGGGCCCATATGCGTGCATTACGGTAATGCCAAATGGCACTGCAGTATTAACCAGTGAGCGTACGACGAATATTGCAAGTTTTCCGGCTGGCCCAGGGGCAGATTCCAGCGCCGACATACATAAACATGTATCAGAATTAACTTTAGATACAGCCTCTGGACAAGCTGTGGCCAGACAAATACTTGAGGATTGTGCGAGTTATTTTACACCAGAACTTGCAGAAAAGTTACGTTACGCAAATATTTTAGAGCTTAGACTGGGTTTTGTAAAACTTATGGAAAATGATAGTGCATATACAGTTTCATCTATATATCAGGCCGATAGTGTGATTCATGCTCGACCAAAAGAGGGGATCGAAAGCCATCGCTTGGGTTATATTTCTAATGCGGGTATGAAAATGATTTATACCGTGGGTAATGCTGAGAGAGTATCAAGTACGTTACAACTATATTTACGTGATTTGGGTCAACGTAATTTTGCAATGGGTCGTTGTAGCCCAACACTGTTCGGTCCAAATGCATTTGAATATGGTTTGAGTTTAATGTCAGTATTTACGAAGGTAGCTAAAAAGGTTAGATATCAGGTTTCAGACTCATCCAGCAAATTATTTGATCAGTCTTTAAATCAGAGTATACCTCTTACCAGGTCTAAAAGTTTACCAATATTAAGCAGCCTATCTTCTCCTCTGGCCAAATATAATGGACCCACATCCCCTTAGTCTAAGGTTATGCGGTAACTCCAAGGAGAATGTATGTGTCACCGTTAAAGTTACTTGCTAGCCTGATTGATTATTTGCCTCATGCGATCTTTTGGAAAGATGAGGCATTGGTTTTTCGTGGCTGTAATAAGCAATTCGCTGAGCAATTTGGATACTCATCTCCACAGGACATTATAGGAAAATCGGATTATGATTTTCCTTTTTATGCACCTGTAATTGCAGGTTATCATGATGATGATTTACATGTTTTGACAACTGGTATCCCAAAACTCAATTATGAAGAGCAACAAAGACAAAGTACTGGCGAAGATAAGATTATGCTGGTTAGCAAGGTTCCTGTACATGGTAAGAATAATACAATTGTAGGTGTGCTTGGTATTTATACAGACATAACACAACGTAAAGCCGATGAAAAACGTCTGCTTGAGGCAAAAAATCAAGCTGAGTTAGAAAACCAGGCCAAAACAGAATTCATTGCAAACATGAGCCACGATATACGAACTCCGTTAACCGGAGTTGTTGGTTTATCTCAACTATTAGAGCTTCAATTATTAGATCATGATCAAAAACAATACGCAAGTTGGATTCAAAAAAGTGGCGAGGAATTATTAAGCTTATTGAATGGTATTTTAGATGTTGTGTCTATGGGCCAGGTGCACGATTCGGCAGTAGAATCAGAGTCTTTTGATCTGCGTCAATGTATCCAAAGTATTTTATGTTTAGAGAGGCCTTTGGTTCAAGTAAAAGGCTTAGTGGTAAATATACAGATAGAAGAGAGTATTCCCAAGTATTTAAAAGGTGATCGTACAAAACTGCATCGCGTGTTGTTAAACCTACTGGGTAATGCAATTAAATTTACGGCATCAGGCACGGTAACCCTAGACGTGAGTACGATTGCAGTAACCACTGCAAGTTACAGATTACATTTTAGTGTGACGGATACAGGGGTAGGGATCCCGGCATCAGTTCAACATAAGATTTTTGACAGATTTTTTCGCGCCAGCCCTTCATCTAAAGGCTTATATGATGGACATGGTGTAGGTTTGAGTATTGCACACTCTTATGTAGAATCGTTAGGTGGACAATTACAATGTGTGAGTGCAGAGGGTAATGGTTCAACATTTTATTTTGATATTTCTCTGTCAAAAAGCGAGTCAAGCTTGGTAGCGGAAAATGCCGATATATCAGTTTTACCTGAACCACGTATTTTTGATCGTACGTTTAGTGTTCTCTTAGTAGAGGATAATTGGATAGCATTAACCGTCATTGAAGATATGGTTCAACGTTCTGGTCTGTTATTTACAAGTGCAACTTGTGGTGAGTCAGCCATTGAAATGATCAAAGCCAATAACTACGATTTAATTATTACAGATCTTGGTTTGCCGGGTATCTCTGGAGAAGTATTATCTAGTACGATACGTGAGTGGGAAAAGTTAGAGCAGCGTGTGCCTACGCCGATTATCGGTTTAACTGCACACGCATCCGCTTTGGTGAAAATTGATTGTTTAAGTCATGGGATGAATGCTGTATATAGCAAGCCAATTGATTTAAGTACAATTGAATCAATTAAGCAATTGTTGTTTTGAAATCCGTGGTTGCTTGTGCCACTTTTGACTTATTTTCTTTGTTTAGTCGCTTACAGATCCAATTACCTGCACTAACTAAGCGATTAAGATCAATCCCTGTATATATCCCCAAGCCATGGAGCAAGTATAAAACATCTTCAGTGGCGACATTACCGCTGGCTCCAGGTGCATATGGACATCCCCCCAGTCCCGCGACTGAGCTGTCAAATTTATGCACCCCATAGTTTAATGCCGCATAGATGTTTGCGATAGCTTGGCCATATGTATCGTGAAAATGCATGGCTATGTTGTTTAATGGTACATGTGGTTGTAGCGCCACCAGTAATTCTTTAGTCTGTTTGGGAGTAGCTACGCCGATGGTGTCACCTAAGCTGATTTCATCAACGCCCATGATTAATAATTTTTCAATAATGGGGATTAAAGCTTCAGGCGCAATATTACCCAGATATGGACATCCCAAAGCACAAGAAACGTATGCACGCACGCTGATTTTGTTTTGTTGGGCGCATGCCATTACTGGTTTAAATCTCAGCAAACTTTCCTCAATGGAACAGTGTATATTATGTTGATTAAATGTTTCACTCACTGAGGTAAACAAGGCAATATGCTTTACTCCCAAGGACATCGCTTGGTGCATGCCTTGTTCATTTGGGATTAATACGGAAAATTTTACTCCATGAGGTTTAATAATCTCAGTAAAAACTTTTGCAGCATCGGCTAATTGGGGGATCGCTTTTGCAGATACCAAACTAGTTATTTCTATGTTGCTTAAACCACTAGCACTGAGTAAATTGATGAAAAATACTTTATCTTCAGTGGCTAGAAAGCCTGGTTCATTTTGTAAACCATCACGTGGACCAACCTCAATTATAGTTACTTCAGGTTGCATGAGTATCTTCCTTGATAAGAATTAATTCAACAGCCTCTATAACTTGTACACCGAGTTCATAAAAAATGGTTTCAACCATGCCACTGCAGGGCGCATATAGAGTATGCTCCATTTTCATCGCTTCTAAGATGATCATTGCGTCACCTTTACGCACATGATCTCCAGTTTTATGCAAAATAGCTACGATAGTTCCTGGCATCGGTGAAAAAATCTTTGTTCCGGAATGTTTTAATGCTAGATCTACAGTTTCTAAACCGGTTTTACGCACACTCAGCATGCAAACGCCGGTGTCTATGATCCATTCTTTTGCTTGTTGCATCGTCCAAGCCTGAAATGTGCTGTGCCCATCATCGATGGCCAAATTGCTGCCATCCTGATGTATAGACCATACACTTGCTGGCATATTGCTACCAGCTAGATGCAAGCCAACTTTAAATGCGCTGATAGGTGTTATCTGGACTTTGTATAAAATATTGTCAGTTAAGTAATGGTTATACCATGTGTTGCGTGAATTTAATTGAAAACCGATGGTGTCAGCGCGTAATACATCATGCTGATTATTCAGCTTGATATAGTCTAGACAAGCCGCCATATAGACGGCTATGCCGGGGTCTTGGC
>CANNIJ010000066.1 GCA_947505025.1 Legionellaceae bacterium
AACTTTCTTAATTCACTTAGGTGGAAAAATTGAAGTGAATTCTAAAGTGCCCTTAAAAACTCGTGATGATCTCTCCCGTGCCTACACCCCTGGGGTGGCCAGAATTTCTCAAGCAATCGCAGATGATCCAACAAACTTAAGAAGATTAACAATTAAACGAAACACCGTTGCCGTGGTTACTGATGGATCCGCAGTTTTAGGTTTAGGAAATATTGGGGCAGCAGCAGCACTTCCTGTTATGGAAGGTAAAGCTGCCTTATTTAAGAGATTTGCAGACATCGATGCTTGGCCTGTGTGCATTGATTCGCAAGATGTTGATGAAATTGTTAGAACTGTGCAACTTATTGCCCCGGTCTATGGCGGTATAAATCTAGAAGATATTTCTGCACCAAGATGTTTTGAAATTGAAGCAAGATTAAGGGAATTACTAGATATTCCAGTATTTCATGATGACCAACATGGCACAGCCATTGTAGTTTCTGCAGGTTTATTAAATGCATTAGAGTTACAAGGGAAAAAATTATCTGAGGTCAGTATTGTGTGTATTGGAGCCGGGGCTGCTGGCATCGCTTCAATGCGTCTATTAAAATCTATGGGGGCAAACCCAGCTAATTTATTACTTTTGGACACTCAAGGGGTAATTCACACCGAGCGAGAGAATCTTAATCGACATAAAAGTGAATTTGCACAAAAAACATCCAAAAGAACATTAGCTGATGCCTTGGTTGGCGCTGACGTTTTCATCGGCGTGGCCAAGCCAGATTTATTAAATGCAGATTTATTAAGTCTCATGGCACCAAAGCCGGTGATCTTTGCATTGTCTAATCCAAATCCAGAAGTTCGACCAGAAGATGCATTACGCTGTAGAAATGACATAATTATTGCTACTGGGCGTAGTGATTATCCAAATCAAGTTAACAACGTTTTATGCTTTCCATACTTATTTCGCGGCGCATTAGATGTTCGAGCCACGTGTATTAACGAAGCAATGCAAATTGCTGCGGTTGAAGCTATTCGTCAACTAGTACATGAAGACAATGTGCCACAAGACGTAAAAGACAACTACCCGGAAGTAACTAACTGGGCATTTGGACCGCAATATATAATACCCAAACCAATTGATTCACGCTTGCGTCAAAGGGTTACATCTGCTGTTGCAAAAGCTGCAGTCAAAAGTGGTGTGAATAGGATCCCATTAAAAGGAGAGTATAGTGTCTAGTTCTAAACAAAAGCGCTTGGCTTGGTTGATTTGTGGTCTTGGGGCCGTCTTTTACGCATATGAGTACTTGCTGCGCATCGCCCCCAGTGCGATGGAATTTTCGCTGCGATCTCACTTTAATTTGTCCGCAACCGGCTTCGGTTTGCTCTCCGCTGTATACTATTACGCCTACGTACCAATGCAGTTGCCTGTAGGTATCCTGATGGACCGCTTTGGTCCACGAAGATTATTAACTTTTGCATGTGCTATATGTGTGATCGGTACTGTGTTCTTTTGTAATACCGAGATAGTCAGCGTGGCCATGGTTGGTAGATTCTTGGTTGGCGCGGGATCAGCATTTGCTTTTGTAGGCGTATTAAAACTTGCCACACTCTGGCTGCCTGAGAATAAATTGGCCATGGTTGCCGGTATGACTAGTGCTCTGGGGACTATTGGTGCTATGGTTGGTGATAACTTGCTTGGTGTAATGATTGATCATGTTGGCTGGGTAAGCACCATTAATTACATGGCGATTATCGGCGTGGTATTGGTATTTGCTCTGTGGTTCTTTATTAAAGATCACCAACGTGACAGTGAATGTAGTGGTACCATTTACGGATTTAAGCAAAGTTTAACTGATTTATCTATCATCTTACGTGAAAAACAAGTTTGGGTGAATGGTCTATATGGTTGTTTGGTTTATTTACCCACCACAGTGTTCGGTGAGTTATGGGGGATCCCATATTTATCACACGCACATGGATTGAATCAATCTAGCGCAGGATTTGCCAATTCATTATTATTTTTTGGGTTCATGATTGGCGCTCCACTGATGGGATTACTTTCAGATACGTTGAAAAAACGTAAGCCGCCGATGATCATAGGTGCTATTGGTGCATCAATCATGGTTATGATCATCTTATATGTACCAGATTTAAATGAACATTCAATTGACCTATGTATGTTTGTTTTGGGTTTATTTTATAGCTCACAAACTATAGTATTTGCTGTTGGCCGTGAGTTAAGCCCGAATGAAGCTGCAGGAACAGCTATTGCCATGACTAATATGATGGTTATGGTTGGCGCATTGGCCTTACAACCGCTGATTGGTCATCTATTAGACTGGAGTGCGCGCTTGAACATGAGTCCGGTACTACCAAGAGTGTTAAATGAACCATTACAACAAATATACACTGCGGCCGATTACCAACTAGCGATGTCAGTGATCCCTGTGGGAATAATTATTGCCGCATGTTTAACCTACTTCATCAAAGAGACTCATGCGCATGCCCCTAGCTGAATGCATGAATAAAAAACAACTGTGCCTGGGTATATTTATTTGCGCCCTGGGCGCACTGTTTTATTGCTATGAATTTATCTTACGTATCCTGCCAGGGATTTTGCAGCAACCACTAAGCATAGCCTTTGGTCACTTGTCTGCCTCGGCCTTTGGACAACTTTCAGCATTATATTATGTTGCTTACTCTCCTATGCAGTTACCTGTAGGTATGTTTGTAGACAGATTTGGGACTCGTAAGCTGCTATCTATAGCTTGTTTGTGTTGTGTTATCGGCACATGGATGTTCAGTACTTTTGGATCTTTGCCGGTAGCCAGCTGCGGACGTTTTATTGTTGGTTTTGGCAGCTCATTTGTATTTGTTGGTGTTTTATCACTGGCTGTAGAATGGCTGCCAAAACGTTATTTCTCTTCATTTGCCGGTCTTATGACTACCTTGGGCATGCTTGGTTTGGTCTATGGGGAAATCACTATAACGCATACCGCAGCTAGCATGGGTCTGAATTATGTATTTTTAGTTTTGATTTTTTTAGGTATAGGTCTATCTGGCTTATTAATCTTTTTCTTACAAGATTCTCCAGACAAAAAGAAAAAATCACACCTAGACTTGCGATCTTTTTTTCTGCAGGTTACAAAAGTATTATGCTCTAAACCTGTTTGGATTATTGGTGTTATTGGAGCTTGTTTATATACGTCACTGAGTGTTTTTGGAGAATTGTGGGGTAATGCTTATTTACAACAAGCACATCACTTAAGCGCCAAGCAAGCCGCTAATACTATTTCACTGCTTTTTGTAGGTTGGGCGATTGGTGCACCTTTATCTGGATTTTTATCAGATTACACTGGCAGTCAGATCCTACCTCTACAAATAAGTGCCTTGGGTGCATTAATCTGTATTTCTATTATGCTCTATATTCCAGAATTGTCATACTCATGGGTTAATGCTTTAATGTTGTTATATGGAGTATTTAGTGGAGCTGAAATTATTGTTTTTGTAATGGCAAAAGAATACTCTGGTGCCACTTTGTCAGGTACAGTTTTTGCCGCAACTAACATGATTGTAACCCTGGGCGGAGTAGTATTCCAGCCATTAGTTGGAATGTTATTAGACTATAATCAAGATAGTCTGGTGGTAGTAGGTGAAAGAATATACTCCGTATCGGACTATCACCTGGCATTATCAATTCTGCCAGCATCTCTAATACTATCAATTATACTGGCTTATTTTTTAAAAAATAAGCCAGTTAAGTCCAATTAACCACAAACCTGGCTGGGGTTGCTCTTTTATCATTTTTAGTGCAACATTCATGGTTTTATCCTTTAAGAGAAATATATGGCAAAAGAAGATCATATTGAAATGCTGGGCACTGTAGTTGAAAGTTTACCTAACACATGGTTTCGTGTAGAACTTGAGAATGGACATATGGTTATGGCACATATCTCTGGTCGAATGCGTAAAAACTACATTCGTATTTTAACCGGCGATAAAGTTAAAGTCGAATTAACTCCTTATGACCTAACTAAAGGGCGTATTATATTTCGTGATAAAAATTAATCTGCTGACTTAAGAAGTTCCAGCAATCATCATCTGCTCAACCAAGACTGAACCGCAGCGCGTTGATGAATTTAGGTTGCGATCATTGCCCACCGCAACAATTCGGGCAAACATGTCTTTTAAATTGCCTGCAATAGTAATTTCTTCGACTGCATACTGGATTTCTCCACCAGAAACCCAAAAACCACAGGCCCCTCGGGAATAATCTCCGTTTAATAGATTTATACCATGACCCATTAGTTCTGTGACATATAATCCAGTGCCCATGGTACTGAGTAACTCTTTTACATCACCCGCGGTTGGATCCACGGTTAGATTAAATACCCCACCACTATTTGCTGTGGTGGCCAAGCCTAACTTGCGTGCAGAATAACTACTCAAAACATATTGGCATAAGCGGCCACTATCAATCAATCTATTATTACGTGTTAATACCCCTTCACGATCAAATGGACTACTGCCCAAAGCACCCAGCAAGTGTGGTTGTTCATGTATGTTAATGTTTTCTGGAAAAATAATTTGCCCGATCGAGTCTAATAAAAAAGTATTTTTCCGATATAAATTACCGCCGCTGATTGCTGCAATAAATGAAGAAAATAAACCACTGGATAATTCAGAAGAAAATAATACCGGCACTTTTTGTGTTTTCAGGCGTCTAGCACCTAATCTGGCCGCGGTACGTGCAACTGCACGTGCTGCTAAAACCTCAGCAGGGAGTAAATCGATATAATTACGAGCGGTGGTATACTCACCATCACGTTGCATACCACGATCATCTTGGGCTAGTACTGAGCAGTTCAGGCCATGTAAAGTACTATCGACTAATCCAACAAAACCTTGGGTGCTCGCATATCCTTGACAGGAAGAGTAGGTTGATAAACTAACTCCTTCTGTTTTTTTAATCCTGGGATCCAGGTTTAATGCATAATATTCACATTCTAATGCGTTTTTGATGGCTTGTTCTGGAGTCAGATCCCAAGGATAAGATAAATCTAAAGTCATGTATTGACTGCTCACCAAAGCTGGATCAGGCAATCCAAAACATGGATCACTAGCGCTAACCCGGGCAATCTCATATGCTGCTAATACCATAGCGTCCAATGCTTGCGCTGAAATATCACTGCTACTCGCACAACCAGTTTTCTGACCAAGATAAACATTAACGCTGATCCCCTGATCTTCGCTAAAAGCTACGGTCTCAACTTCACCCATACGCACATCAACCGAAAAACCGCGATCATAATTAGCTGAAACACTTGCATCCGTAGCTCCCAGGGCACGTGCGCGGCTTAAAACATCCGCCATAACTTGATTGAGCGAGTCTTTAGAGGTGATATGCGATTGTTTGCTGTTTTGTGGTATGATTTTCATAATTCACTCCTTCGTTTGGCTTAAGGATACAAGATCCAGATGCAAAGGCAATCACTGTTTTTTTTACTGTTCATACTTTTGACTCCAATTCAGTCAATTGCAGCCTGGCGATCATTAGCTCCGGGCATTGAGTATACACAAATCAATGCCATTACTTTTTCGCGTTGGTCACATGTTCATGTTTTTAGGATTAATCCCCAACAAAATCGATTAGACTTAATTATGGCGACTGATTTAGGTAAAAATCAGGCTTCGATCAAGGACTTTGCAGAAAACAGTCACGCATTAATTGCGGTTAATGGTGGTTTTTTTGATCAACAAGGCAAGCCACTAGGTTTACGTATCGTCAATAGTCGACAACGACACCCATTAAAGCCAATCAGTTGGTGGGGCGTATTTTACATAAAAAATCAACATCCACATATAGTTGCAGGCACAAATTCCGTGCCTAATAATGTAGAATTTGCCGTACAAGCTGGTCCAAGATTAATTATAAACAGCAAAATTCCCCGACTAAAACCTGGCTACGCTGAACGTACTGCTTTGGGCCTTGATGCTGCTGGAAATATTTTATTAGTTGTCACAGAAAACACACCTATGACCACCACAGAGCTAGCCGAACGCATGCATGCCAGGCCAATACAATGTACCCAGGCACTGAATTTAGATGGTGGCAGCTCCACACAGCTGTATGCTGATTTGCATGAATTTAATTTGTTTGAACCTGGATTTGCAAATATCAGTGATAGCCTGGTATTTACTGCACGCCGATAATTATCCACAACATACCCCCAGACTTATTCTCTTGATATTTGATCCAAAACACATTATCTTGTGGTTTATAGTTTATAAAACACTACATATTGTGTTTTACCCATTATCCATAGGAAATAAAATGGCGGCCATTTTCGAAGTATCCAAGATACAAACATTGAAAATTAAAAAACGTAATGAGTCTGTGGTGGAGTTTGAAGCGTCAAAGATTCAAGTTGCAATCACCAAAGCATTCATTGCTGTGGAAGGTGCTACAGCAGTATCAGTGTCGAATCGAATTCATGAACAAATTGAGCACCTAACTCAACAAATCACCCGTACTTTTAAACATCGCTTGCCACATGGCGGCACGATGCGGATTGAAGAGGTGCAAGATCAGGTTGAATTAGCCTTAGTCCGTAACGATCAGTACAACATTGCACGTGCATATGCTTTATACCGCGAAGAACGTCGTCGTGCACGTGAAGCTGCTGCCGCAGACGCACCCCGCGTAACCAATGATAGTGCCTTGATGATTAAGATGCACGACGGCACCACTCAGCAGCTAGACCAGCAGCGCATCCAAACCATAGTCGATGAAGCCTGCCGAGACTTAGATGATGTGACGGCTGAGCCTGTGATCAAAGATGCTTTACGTAACTTGTACAATAATGCCGGCATTGATGATGTGCATCGTGCTTTAATTATGGCTGCACGTGCATTAATTGAAACTGAACCGAACTACACTTATGTCAGTGCTAGATTGCTGTTAGATCATCTACGTGCAGAGGCTCTAACAAAGCTAAAGATTCAATCGAATGCGACTTTTGATGAAATGTCTGTGTTGTATCCAATTTATTTTCAATCATATTTACTACACGGTATTGAGCAAGGCATTCTAGATCATACATTAAAAAGCTTTGATCTAAACAAATTAGGCAGTGCGTTAAAACCCGAGCGTGATATGCAGTTCACGTACTTAAGTTTACAAACATTGTATGATCGTTATTTTATTCACGATCAAGGCCAACATTATGAGTTGCCTCAAGCATTTTTTATGCGCGTTGCAATGGGTCTGGCAATACGTGAAACAGATCCAGATGCGCGGGCAATTGAGTTTTATAATCTATTATCTTCATTTGATTATATGTCCTCTACACCAACACTTTTCAACGCAGGAACTGTACGCCCGCAACTTTCAAGCTGTTATCTAAGTACTATCCCTGACCATTTGGACGGCATCTACAGTGCGCTCAAAGACAACGCATTACTCTCGAAATTTGCCGGAGGATTGGGTAATGACTGGACTCCGGTGCGTGCGATGGGCGCTTATATCAAAGGCACAAACGGTAAATCTCAAGGTATTGTACCCTTCTTGAATGTTGCCGATGCAACCGCAGTTGCGGTTAATCAAGGCGGTAAACGTAAAGGTGCGGTGTGTGCTTACCTGGAATGCTGGCATCGTGACGTTGAGGAGTTTCTAGAATTACGTAAAAATACTGGAGATGATCGTCGTCGCACGCATGATATGAATACCGCATTATGGATCCCTGATTTATTTATGAAGCGGGTACATGAGAATGCTGACTGGACCTTGTTTTCTCCGAATGATGTTCCGGGACTACATGATACTTACGGTAAAGCATTTGAAGCTTTGTATCTAAACTACGAAGAGCAAGCACGTCGCGGTCAACTAACCCACGTCAAAACCCTGCCGGCAATCAAATTATGGCGTAAAATGTTATCTATGCTCTTTGAAACCGGACATCCTTGGCTGACATTTAAAGATGCATGCAACGTACGCTCCCCTCAACAACATACCGGCGTAATTCACAGTTCAAATTTATGCACTGAAATTACTTTAAATACTTCAGAAGAAGAAATTGCGGTGTGTAATCTGGGGAGTGTGAATTTGCCCGCGCATATTACCGCAGGTAAGTTGGATCGTGAAAAATTAAGGCGCACCGTTAATACAGCAATTCGTATGTTGGATAATGTGATTGATATCAATTACTACTCCGTACCACAAGCACGTAACTCCAACTTAAAACATCGTCCAATTGGTTTAGGCCTGATGGGTTTTCAAGATGCATTATATGCTTTAAAATTAGACTACATGTCTGATGACGCCGTGCAGTTTGCTGATACATCTATGGAGTTAATCAGTTATTATGCGATTGAAGCATCCTCAGAATTAGCCAAGGAGCGTGGTCGTTATTCCAGCTATGAAGGATCATTGTGGAGTAAAGGCATCCTGCCAATTGATTCTATTTCTTTATTACAACAAGAGCGTGGAGCGTATTTAGAACAAGATCGCTCGCAGCAACTCAACTGGGAAGCGTTGCGTATAAAGGTACGCACTCAAGGTATGCGTAATTCGAACTTAATGGCTATAGCCCCTACGGCAACAATTTCGAATATTTGTGGCGTCTCACAATCGATTGAGCCTACTTATCAAAACTTGTACGTAAAATCCAATTTATCCGGAGAGTTTACGGTAATCAATCCATATCTGGTCAATGAATTAAAAGCATTAAACCTGTGGGATACTGTAATGGTCAACGACTTAAAATATTTTAATGGCAGCGTGCAGCCGATTAATCGCATTCCAGCGGAACTAAAAAGTCGATTTACAACTGCATTTGAAATGGAGCCGATCTGGTTGCTAGATGCGGCTTC
>CANNIJ010000067.1 GCA_947505025.1 Legionellaceae bacterium
AAAGATGTAACCACTGAGGTCATAGACTCCAAGTGCCCTAAATGCGAGCAGCCGCTGGCGATTAGATTAGGTAAGCGTGGTAGGTTTATTGGTTGTACCGGCTATCCTGAGTGTGATTATACTCAAGATTTGGCTAATCAATCTGGAGAGGTTGCAGAGCCTGAAGTTGTGGTAGATCGTGTATGTCCGCAGTGTTCTAGCGCTTTAAATGTAAAAGTTGGTCGTTATGGCAAGTTTATTGGCTGTAGCAGTTATCCTGATTGTAAGTTTATTGAGCCTTTGGAAAAGCCGGCTGATACTGGAGTTGCTTGTCCAGAATGTCACAAATCAACGATATTACAACGTAAGTCACGTAAAGGGAAAATATTTTACTCTTGCGCCAGTTATCCTAAGTGTTCTTATGCATTATGGAATGAGCCTGTAGACAAGCAATGTCCGCAATGTGCATGGCCTTTGTTGACAGTGAAAGAAACCAAACGTTCAGGACGGCAATTATTGTGCCCGCATGAGGGTTGTGGATACTCGAAAAATGACGAACAGTAACATTACTAATAACGAGTTTTTTGATTTGCAGCATCTGGGTGCGTTAGAGGTTATTGGTGAGCGCGCTAGTGAGTTTCTGCAAGGACAACTGACGTGTGATTTACGAAATGTAAATGCTACAAAAATGCAGCAAGGTGCATTTTGCAGTGTTAACGGCCGGATTCTTGCTATGTTGGATGTAGTCGAATTGCAGGGCCTGCATTTGATTTTGCCGCATGATTTATGCGCTCCAACCCAAGCATCGCTTGCTAAGGCAGCTTTGTTCTCTCAAGTAAAGATTACTGTATCAAATAAGTGGCGTGTCTTTGGTCTTAAATTAAATGATTCAGCCAGTCTGCTGCCGTTTGGGTTATCCTGGCCAGTCGGGCTGAATGAAGTGAGTAGTGGTAATGGATGTTATTGTTATCGGATTCACGGTGATCTGTACATGCTTTTAATCGAGACAACTGCGTATAATCAGGTGGTTAATTGGTTATATGCAGTTGGTTGGCAGATTCTAGATCCATTATCTTGGCATGTTTTGCAGTTGCAAGCGCAGCGAGCAAGGATTTATCCTGAGTCCAGAGGTTTATTTTTCCCGCACAGGATTGGATTGCAGAACACTGGCTATATTAGCTTTAATAAAGGTTGTTATCGTGGCCAAGAAATCATTGCACGCATGCATTATCGGGCGCAACTCAAACATGAACTACGGATTGTTACGATTGAATCTCAGGTTGAATTGGTTCCAGGTAATCCGATAATTTCACCAGTTACACAGGATAAAATTGGTGAAATTATCGATTTTTGCCGGGTTGCTCCAAATAGTTACTATGTAATGATCAGTGTTTTACGTGATCATGTTGGATCAGTCTTACCGGCAGATGTTGCTATTTAGGCTTTAACTTTAATTAAAGCCTGGGGTGCGGTGTTGCTTCGTACTATCCTCTTGCTCTTGCTCTTGCTCTTCGGCATACTGTTCTTTAATGGTTGCTAACGTAGGTTGGGCTTTTTTAATAACGATTTGTTGCACAAAGTAGACTAATGGCACAAGATCAACAAAATGGCCCCACCATTCATTGTTGGGTACTTCAACTACTCTGATAGCCTGTTTATCTTGCGCTTGATCTAGCTGGCTTTGTGTGCTGCTTCTTTTCATGTTGGTTTACTTCTCTTAAATAGTTTTGAGGCGCGTATTGTACCACAAAATGACGAATGTGTCTGTTTTTAGAGCTCGATGTTTTGCTAACAAATAACCTCGGTTGGTTGTCTGATTTTACTTGACAAATCCAGTGATTTTGTCCAGAATCATGCTTTTCTACTTCTTGATGAAGTATTTTTATGTAGAACGGAGATTTTAAGTGGCAAATATTAAGTCAGCTATTAAGCGTGCTCGTCAAAACGTCAAGTTGCGCCAGCACAACGCAAGCGCCAGATCAATGTACCGAACATTCATTAAGAATGTTTTGAAGGCGGTTGAGACCGGAGACAAAACATTAGCTCAAGCTGCATACACCAAAGCTCAGCCAGTAATTGACAAGGCTGCTGGTAAAGGATTAATTCATAAGAATAAAGCCTCTAGAATTAAAAGTCGTTTGAGTGCACGCGTAAAAGCAATGGCTGCTTAATTCTTTTTTTGTTGTTATGAGTTGTAAGTTCACCGGGCCGAACATGCGGCTCGGTTCGAGGTTTTGGAGTTCTTCCATATGAGCATGGCGCAAACTGTCGTTACTAAACGTCAAAGTCTTTTGCGTTCAACCTCGTTAGTTTCATTGATGACTTTTTTTTCACGTATCATGGGATTTGCGCGTGACATGCTGATTGCACAAATGTTTGGTGCACAAGCCGGCATGGATGCATTTTATGTTGCTTTTAAAATCCCTAACTTCATGCGCCGGCTGTTTGCCGAAGGTGCGTTTGCCCAAGCTTTCGTGCCAGTTTTAGCGGAGTACCAAAAAACCCGATCAACATCTGAAGTCCGCACTTTTTTAGCCAGGGTTTCGGGTAGTATGAGCGCGGCGTTGACTTTAGTTACTGTGCTGGGTGTTATTTTTGCTCCGTGGGTAATTGATATTTTTGCGCCAGGATTTACTGCAGACGGATCACGTTCATTGTTAGCAACAGAAATGTTGCGGTTAACTTTCCCTTATTTAATGTTAATTTCATTGACCGCCATGGCCGGCGCCATCTTAAATACTTATGGATATTTTGGAGTGCCGGCGTTCACTCCAGTATTACTTAATATTAGTATGATTCTTACGGCTATTTATCTAAGTCCTCATTTTGCGGTGCCGGTGGTAGCTCTAGCTTGGGGTGTTTTGATTGCAGGGATAGTGCAACTGCTGTTTCAAGTGCCATTTTTATATCATCGTCGATTGCTCATCAAGCCAATTTTAGGTTGGCGTGATCCTGGGGTTAGACGCGTCTTAATTTTGATGGGGCCGGCTTTATTTGGTGTGTCCATTGCGCAACTTAATCTGTTGGTAGATACAATTTTTGCTTCATTTTTACATGTGGGTAGTGTTACTTGGTTGTTTTATACTGATCGATTAGCCGATTTTCCTCTGGGTGTATTTGGAGTTGCGATTGCAACAGTAATTTTGCCACATTTATCTCGTCGTAATGCAACTCAAAACGCGCAGCATTTTTCCAGCGCATTGGATTGGGGATTGCGATTATTATTGTTGATTGGTTTGCCAGCAGGCTTAGCTTTGGCTGTGTTTTCAATGCCTTTAATTGCGGCATGCTTTGCTTATGGTAAATTTAATGTGCTAGACGTATTGCAAACACAAAAAAGTTTAATTACTTTGGCACTGGGAGTTCCAGCATTTATGATGGTCAAGGTATTAGCCTCGGCTTTTTATGCTCGTCAAGACATTAAAACCCCGGTCAAAATAGGTGCTGTGGCAATGCTTTTAAATACTTTGTTGTGTGCGCTGTTGGTGGGTAAATTTGCACATGCCGGCTTAACCATGGCCTCAGCGATTGCTGGTTACTTTAATTGTGCTTTATTATTAATTTTATTAGTACGACGTAAAGTTTATACGCCTAAAAAAGGTTGGTGGCTTTTTTTAGGACAATTGTTGGTTGCGAATAGCATTATGTGTTTATATTTGTATTTGCTGCAAGGTAATTTAGATGATTGGATGTCGCATCATTTATTATCACGTATTGGTCTTTTATTGAAACATGTTCTGGTATCTTTATTTATTTATGTATTTGTTTTGTATGTTTTTGGTATGCGGACTCATCAATTTCGTGGGCAGTTCAAGGAGTAATTATGCGCGAGGATGCTTTTTATCAGGATAGTTTAGAGTTTTTAGCGCAGTCTACAGAATATGCTGTCCCATTGATTTTTATCACTAAATCAGATTACATGAGTTCATGTGCTGATCTTTTAAGTACTTATGTTCGGGCAGTATTTTCAGCTCAAAAATTTACTGGGGCGCCGGGTGAACTAGCCTGGTTTTATAACTCCGAAGGTGGGTTAGCTAGTGTTTATGTCGGTGCAGGTCTGGCGGTGGATGCACATGCGGTTTCTATGGCTGCGGTGCGGATACCGCCGGGTGTTTATTCTATTGCCCATACATTGAATATTCATGCCTTGTTAGGATGGTCACTGGCGCAATACAAGTTTGATCTATATAAACCAAGTCAGTCAAAAGAGCGTAGATTGCTTGTGGATCCTAAAATATTACCTGAATTATTAATTCAGGCTCATGCAATATTTTTAGTCCGTGATTTAATTAATACTCCAGCTAGTGATATGAATCCAGAACATTTGGGCTTGGCATTATCAAGTTTAGCCCTGCAGCATGGTGCTGAGTATCAGGATGTGGTTGGAACCAAGTTGCTGGAGGATGGCTTTAGTGCAATTCATGCAGTAGGTCGAGCATCAGATTGTGATCCGCGGCTGCTGTCATTGACCTTTGGTGAGCCGCACCATCCGCGTGTTACTTTAGTGGGTAAAGGCGTTTGTTTTGATTCTGGAGGTTTAGATATTAAGCCTTCAGCGGGTATGCGCTTGATGAAGAAAGATATGGGCGGAGCTGCTCAGGTTTTTGGTTTATCCTATGCCATTATGGCACTACAGTTACCCATTAGATTACATGTTTTAATTCCAGCTGTTGAAAATGCAATAGGATCTAGATCTTATCGCCCGGGTGATGTGCTGAAAATGCGTAACGGTCTTACGGTTGAAATTGATAACACAGATGCTGAGGGTCGATTGATTTTAGCCGATGCTTTGGTCAAAGCCTGTGAGGAAGAGCCAGAAATAGTAATTGATTTTGCAACTTTAACTGGTGCTGCACGTGTGGCGGTGGGCACGGAAATTGCCGCAATGTTTACGCCGGATCCAGCGATAGCGGCCGCCATGCTAGCTGCATCTGATGCGGTACACGATCCTGTTTGGCACATGCCATTATACTCTGGTTATGCCAGTTTATTGGATTCATCGATTGCTGATATGACTAATTCCACTGCATCGGCGTATGCCGGAGCAATCACTGCCGCGTTATTTTTACAGAGATTCGTATCTAAAAGCACTGATTGGGTTCATTTTGATGTTATGGCGTGGAATGTAAGTAATAAACCTGGTCGCCCAGAGGGTGGTGAGGCTATGGGGATGTTGACTGTTTTAGAATACTTACGGAATCGTTACCCAAAATTACCAGGTTGATAAACAGCTAATAACTCGCGGGCGTTTATTCTGCTGTCAGCACGACAACTTATCAAGCGTTTTACATCAAATGAGTGAATTTTAGCGCCTTGATAGTAGGCGCGGGTTTCTGGCGTATCATGATTAGATATGATTATAGTGATACCTGCTTGAGCCGTCTCTTGTGCTAGTTGCGCGAGTTTAAGTTGTTCCTGTACTCCAAATGGTTGGGATGTATATGCGGTGAAATTAGACTGTTGTATTTTAGGTGAGTACGGTGGATCACAATAAATTAC
This sequence comes from Legionellaceae bacterium, assembly GCA_947505025.1. Taxonomy (GTDB): domain Bacteria; phylum Pseudomonadota; class Gammaproteobacteria; order Legionellales; family Legionellaceae; genus CANNIJ01. Next base: position 5,479 of record CANNIJ010000067.1, read on the forward strand.
ATCACCAGCCTTGGCTAGTGCAAAGGTATCAACAAAATCAGCATGAATAATCTCAGCATTTTTTGATTTAGAATGAAATATTTTCATTTCTTTTTGAGGAAAGTATGGCCTGACATTTAGACCAAATGGTACATTATAGATACCTCGGCTATTATATCTACATAATCCATTGAATCCATGGCGATTTAAATATAGAAACAACTGAGCTCTTTGTCTTGTACCGGTGCATCGATTAAATTTTTCACGCAAAGAGATATATGTTTCTTTATCGTTGTTGTTTGGTACAAACAACTCCTTGCAGTATAAAATAAAATCATCACCCTCAGCTTGCAAATGCAAAAACAAAGAAATTAAGTCCTGATTTTTTTCTGCAAGCATATACTTTGGATATGCAGTATTCATAAAAACAGCTGCGCTGCCAGCAAATGGTTCAATTAAACGATTCGCTATGGGTAAAACCGATAATAAATGCTCTATGCATTGATATTTATTCCCAGCCCATTTTAAAAACCCACGTTGTTTACTCATCAGCAAAACTATCCTATGGTGTAGGCGGCAACCGCAAGTAAACCAACAGCAACTGCCCCCAATACCATCAAACCTACGTTACCAACAGGCAGCATTTTTAAACTTGATGTAGGATTAGTCTTTCTGAATTTCCAAGCCATTATAATTGGTAATAACAAGGCTAAGATTACACAACATACACCAGCATAGCTAAATGCTTGTAAATAAAGGCCTGGGCAGAATATAACTACGGTCAGTGGTGGTAAAAAAGTAAACAAAAATAAAATCTTTCCTGAGATACCAGTTTTTTTCATTGATAAGCCATCAGCAAAGAAATCGATTAATCCAAGTGATACACCTAAAAATGCAGTAATCATACAAACAGATGTAAAAATTTCGAATAACCCATCAATCCAAGGTTGATTAGCTGAAGCATTTAAAGTATTAATAAATCCACTGATCATATGTGGCGCTTGATTTAATTTTAATAACCCATGAGCACCAGCTCGCGGGATCACGCCCATTATGGCTATGATCCAAATCAAATAACAGATTAATGGGATTAATGATCCCCATATGATTGCTTTACGTAGTGTAACCGCATCTTTTTCGAAATAATCACACAGGCTTGGTACAATGGTTGCAAAACCAAATGAGGTTATAAACAGCATTAAGCTGCCTGTGATTGCCATAAATGATCCGCCGTGCAAATGTTTTGGGTTAACATACGGGGCGATAATTATAACTAACAGAACATAAACAGAGAGTTTTCCAAACATAAATAAACGATTTACGTAATCAACAGCCCGCATTCCCTGATAAACGATTACTCCGAAGATCAAAGTAAATAAACCGGCAGTTATCTGGCTGGGCAGAACAACATGAATGTAAGTTAAAGCATTTTGTAAAACATCAGTACCACCAGAAATATACGCTGAGAGCAGGGTATATAATAGGACTAAGTATGCAACCCAAGCCACTACTTGCCCGGGAAAACCCAAAGTGGTTTTTGCCATAGATAGTAAATTACTTCCTGCGGGTAATTGCAAGTTAACCTCGAGTAATAATAATGCTCCGCAAGTCATTATGAACCAACATGCGATCAAAAAAAATACTGCGGTAAAAATACCAACGGCGGCAATAGAGACCGGCAGTACTAACATGCCGCCACCAATTGACGTTCCTAGAATAAATAGGATCCCACCAATTAGTTTTGAATTTATCATAAGCTGATCATCCTGTATAAACCGTAAAAAAATCACAAGGATAACACAATTGTCTGTTGAGCCCGTATAACTCTTTGAGATTTTTTAATTGATTCAGGCAAGTATAAATCCGTGCCGTTTGCCTGTTCGTCCTAAGCCAGCAGCAATTAAAAGCATAAAAATACCAAACACACATGCGATAGAACCCATATTTAAATAGTAATTCTGATAGATACTTAAGCTCTTGATCGGATTTGTTACGTTATCATTAATGGCAACTAACTGCGCGATATGTCCTGATATAGCACTTGACAGACTGCATCCTAAATACCATGCTCCCATCGAGAAGCTCAAGCTTTGATTGTCGCAATAAAGTCCAATCATACTTAACCCAATCGCACTAACCCACAATTCTGCAAGTGTAATTAAAATATAAGTAAGCGCGATAAAGTTTCCATTGATTAAGCCTTGATCAGCACAGGTTGCAGCATACACTAAAGTGAGTAATGAGATGCCTGCTAGCAGGGTACCGCAAGCAAATTGATACGGGATAGTAAAGCTGGGAAACTTACGATACAACCGCGGTAATTGTAGTCCAAGCACTATAATTAGTAATGGATTGAGCATTTGGTATTGTGCCGGTGAAATAGAAAATCCTAACAAATGTGCGTTAGAATTGCTTTGTGCGAATAAGATCAAAGTGCTATTCATTTGGTTATAAATCACAAAAAACACAATGGCTTCGATGATCAACAGTCCAGCTACGCTTTGTTTATACCGCGATACTCCTGTCAGAGAGAATGTTTTACGGATAAACCATGCTATTCCTATTACACATCCCAGAGAAATTATAATACTACATACAAAGATGTGTGAGTATGCAAACAAAGTGAACATGTAAAGGATTATAATATAGATAAACAGTCTACAGATTGATTTACTCGAAGTCGATAATCTGTCTAGCCCGCAAATTACGTTGTCATATAATGAATAGCGATACGCAAAATTCATTGCTGCGATTGATTTACCGAAAAAGGTTAATGCAAGCACACTGAGTGGTCCATAACGACTATCGAGTAATTCTGGTGCAAGCCATGTGGCAAATAGAGCCCCAACATTGATAGCCATATAGTAATATGTCATTGCTGATTTTGCTAGGACAGTATCGTCCGTGTAAATATTGGACACCATGGCTGATGTAGTGCCGATTAGCAATGAATTGGCGGCCGGCACCAGTGCGTACGCGGCTAGAAACAGGTGGTCACCGTGAGTGGATATAGTGTATCCACTCAGCATCACCATACGGTAAGCCAATGCTAGCAAGATGCTGCCGATTAAAATACTACGCCGCATTCCCAGCACTGTATCCGCCATGTACCCACCAAGTATAGGCATTAAGTAGCCGGTGGCTTGACTGATACCAATAAACGCATATGCCTTGGATTGATTATACCCTAGGCCGTGCTGAATTAA